>JAITNR010000081.1 GCA_031290375.1 Prevotellaceae bacterium
AAGTGAAAAAAAATATTGTTTTTCTCATTTTATTGATTTAACTTTGCATTGATTTTTCGGTGGAGTTTTTATTCGGACTTCGGCTCTGTATGAAAATGAATTATTAGAAGTCCCCTTAATTGAAATAATTTTATTACATCGGTGGTAGAGTATTTTTACCTCCAAAAGAACAGTTTGATAATTAATTAAATAATAAATAATAATAATATTTTAAAGTTCACCGGTATGAAGAAATTGATTATGTTTTTGGCTCTTGTGGCGATGTTTACTAGTATTTATGCTCAGCAAAACCCAAGAGAAGGTTTTCAGCAATACACATTGCAAAACGGATTGACCGTCTATCTTTGGGTAGACGAGGATATGCCCAACGTTTACGGGCAAGTTACCGTGCGTGCTGGTTCTATTGACGAACCCGCAGACTACACAGGTTTGGCTCACTATTTGGAGCACGAACTCTTCAAAGGTACAACCACTATGGGTGCGTTGGATTGGGAAAAGGAAAAGCCTCTGTATGAGGAAATTATTCGTCTGTACGACGAATGTGCCACCACAAAAGACCCTCTAAAAAAGACAGAATTGATTAAACAAATCAATGAGAAGTCAATAGAGGCAGCCAAATATACCAAAACGGATGACTTTGCAAACCTTATCCAAGGTATTGGCGGAGAAGGACTTAACGCTTATACAAGCTATGACGTTACAGCCTACCACAACTCTTTCCCAAGTTATCAGATGGATAAATGGCTCACGCTGTATTACGACAGACTTATCAATCCTGTTTTCCGTTCGTTTCAGGCGGAGTTGGAAAATGTGTTTGAAGAATACAACATGCGTATGGGCTCCGATGCAGACGCACAACGCAGAAGTTTGTTACTTAGCAGTTTGTTTGAAGATACGCCCTATGCACGCGATGTAATTGGCAGCGTAGAACACTTGAAAAATCCGAGCATGACTCCGATGATTAACTTCTACAACACTTGGTATGTGCCTAACAATATGTCGTTGATGCTGGTTGGCAATTTTGATGCCGAGTCGGTAAAACCGTTGATTGAAAAGACTTTTGGCAAACTTCAAGCAAAACCGTTGCCTGAACGTGTGATAAGTAAAACAAAAGAGTTTAAAGAAAATCAGGTAATAAAAGCCAAAATAGGAGATTATCCTCAAATTCTTTGGGCTTATGAGGGTGTGAGAGAGGGCGACCCTGACCAACTGAAATTGGAATTTACTCTCTCCTTGCTCAACAACGGACAAGGTGTCGGTTTACTTGACAATCTTAGGCTCGAAGGTACAGTTTCATCAGCAGTTGCGTCTCTGGCTGCGATGCGAGATGTGGGAAGAATTGTAATTGAGGGTGTTCCTTATTTTGATGTAAATCAAAGAATGTTTGAATCGGATAAGGCAACTGAAAAGATTATTATGAAGGAGATTGACAAACTAAAAAGAGGGAATATCCCCACATGGTTGTTCATCGCAGTTAAAAACGAATATTTGCAGGACGTTAAGCAAATGTATGAGTCTTCCGATTATAAGGTTAATATTTTGAGAGATGTGTTTCTTTATCAAAAATCAATAGAAGATTATTTTACACTCGAAGAGCAACTCAAAGCCATTACCATTGATGACATTAAAGCCATTGCCTCCAAATATTTATCAGGCAACTACCTCACCATTTCAACAACGGAGGGAGACGCCAAGGTGAACAAAATTAACAAGCCGAATATTAAAAAACTCGACCCTCCTGTTGGACAAACAACACAATACGCTTTGGATTTCCAAAAATTGCCTGAGGGAACTCTTAAAGAGGAATATTGTGATTTTAGCGAAGTAAAGAAAGAAAGTCTTTATAAAGGCGTTGATTTGTTTTATAACGAAAATAAAAAGAATGATATTTTTTCCTTGCTTTTGGAGTATGGTGTTGGCACTCACAAAATGCCAAAACTCGAATATGCAGCCCGACTTATGAACTCGGCAGGCACAATGCCAAATCAGTCTGCACTGGATTTGAGACGTGAACTAAGCCGTCTGGGCGGCAATTACGGATTTTTCGTTGGTGACAACAAATTCTATATTCAAGTTGTCGGTAATGAGGCTAATTTGGAAAAAATTCTTCAGGTAGTTACACGTCAAGCATTTTTGCCAAAGTTGGATAACCGTCAGATTGAAGCTATTTTAGGCGGAACGGTTTCTAGCCGTATGAGAGAACAAAAAAACAACGACGTCTTGGCATCTGCTCTTCTCCAATATATTCAATACGGCACCCAATCGCCTTATATTGACAGAATTTCGTCAAAGGATTTGATTAAAATCAGTGTCGTAGGCGATGAATACCGTCAAAACTACCTTTTGTCAAATACCGATCTGACTACAACCATTCAAGACGCAACCTCTTATGCTGTAAAAATGTACTACACAGGCAAAAAGCCAATAGAAGAGGTCGCTAAAATTCTGAAAGGTAATACGCCTATTAAAGAGAATATTCTACCCAAACAACCTGAATTTTATAGAACCAGAGTTGCTTATGACAAGCCGGTAATTTATTTTCTGCCAAATGATAGAGTATCACAGGCAAGCGTGTATTTCTATTTTCCCAATGGAGATTACGATATAAAGGAAAGAGTTGATTACGGAGCCTTTAACCAATATTTTGGCGGTGGTTTCAGCGGATTGGTTATGAATGAAATACGTGAAAAACGCTCTTTGGCTTATACTGCCACAGGTGGCGTTGCATCTAATGCAAAAAATAAGACCTCTTGGTTTATAGGTTATGTCGGTTCGCAGAACGATAAGGTTTTGGAAGCGGTTAATACTTATATGGATTTATTGGTAAATATGCCTTCGTATCCTGACCGTATTGATAACATCAAGACCGCACTCAAGGCATCGTATTTGTCAAACAAACCTTCGTTCAGAGACAAGGGAATGACTTATGACGAGTGGCAAGAACTCGGTTATTCCGAAGACCCTGCAAAAGGAGCCATGTCTAAAATTGATGCTCTGACTTTTGACGATATTATCAAAATGTACAACTCAAAAATAAAGGATAGACCTGTTGTTATTGTCATTCAAGGTGATCCAAAGCAGGTTGATATTAAGGCAATCCAAAAGAAATACGGAAAAGTTACCAAACTTACAGCGTCAAAACTGTTCAAGGGCGGTGATTTTGGATTTTAAAAAGTACAACAATAGAAACAGTACTTAATGTTTAAGTTTTTATTGACGATAAGCAAGGCTACACCTAAGGGTGTAGCTTTGCTTTATATTATAATAGCTTATTTTTAAAATTTATAACAAATGATAGTATACTGTATTTGCAAAATGAGGCAAATTACAATCTTCTGCCTTCGACGGTCAAAAATCACAAAGCACTATTACTCAATGACTTACCAAAACAGCGAGCCACTACACTTTTTAATTTTCGAGTGATTGATAAGGCACTAAACTTCGGCGTTTTTTTCATTGCTTGATATATTGTTTGTGTGTCTTTTGACGTTTTGGCAGGCAAAACGTATCGTTTCTGTTTTTTCGGATCAGTAAGGATACTTTCCTGTACAGACCACAGTTCTTCGCTGATTCGTGCTGCCGAAAAACATTCTTTGGTCTCGGTTCTGATGATATGTTGCAAAAAACGTATCAGCGAAAATGCCACAAAACAAACGGCTATGTGAGAGAGTATCCTGTTTGCAGTCCAGTGAAAGACAGGTTGCATGCGCAAATCGTGCTTGTCAATACG
>JAITNR010000090.1 GCA_031290375.1 Prevotellaceae bacterium
TCATTTTCAACGATTTGTATTCTTACCTTGCCGTTTTTAACTTTTCTGTATCTGATAAACATCGAATCAAATTTATTTAATGATTTAACATTACAAAGGTAATACAATATTTTTGAAAAAACAAATAAATATGATATTATTTTACATAAAACACGAAATATAGCATAATTAGCCACTACAAAACAACTTTTACTCAAAAAGTGCCATTTTTACACAGTTTGGATATGGGGATTGGGGGATAGAGTGTCGAAGTCAGGTGCATTACATCTTGATTGTCGAGCCAATCAGAGATGGGCGTAGCACTACACACGGAGTGTTTGCGGAGTGGCAGTAAAAAAGCCAATGAATTTTAATCATTAGCTCCTTTGCTTTTAGTTATTGTTTTTTTATTTTTGATTTCTTTTGTTTTCAAGAAAATTATGTGGTGTGTGTTTGAAAGTCAATATGACTAACGTAGTCAATTATTCAATCCACAGGTTTCACCTGTGCTTATTCACATAACGCCCTATCGGGCTAACAGGCTAAAAAAACACTTTTCAACCCGTAATTCACATGAATAATGACAGTACGATAGAGAGATGGTTTTATCCTTTTTGTAGAGAGACATTTATTTATTATGGTGTCAAATGGCAAAACAATAACATAAAATTCACAAAATGGGCAATATGCGCATTTTTAATATTTTTTAACACTAAAAAATGTACATTTGAATAAAAAAAAATAGTTTTATGTCAAAATTATATTTAACTTTGCTTTTTGAGATTTTTTTGTTATTTCTTACAAATAATTTCAAGTCAAACAGAGTATAAATTAACTTTAAAAAATTGTCAGTTATGAAGAACTTTTTACAGAAAGGATTACTGTCCCTGCTTTTTGTGACAGGGGCGACGTTGAGTTCATACGCACAAATTCCCGTCTTCTCAGACGATTTCGAATCGGGCGGGCTTTCACAGGGAGGTTGGACACAAGTTCCCGCCTCATCTGCTACACCGTGGGGCGTTGGTTCGTCAAATACGGGTAACGTTACACCTCACGGAGGTTCCTATATGGCAAAAATCTACTCGGACAATTATCAGGATCCTGTGCGGTTGATAACCCCAATGTTGAATATTGCCGGGCTTGCCGAGCCGGTACTTGAATATTATATCGCTTCAAGGAAGTTTTTAGCAGGCACGCGAGACACCCTCAGGGTATATTATCGCACTTCTACAACGGGAAACTGGATAATGATGCCTGCAGCCAGCTATTTACAACAAACAGATATTTGGGAATTGAAGCACGTCAGGCTTAAAGATTATGTAAGTAATCCAACTACCATGCAAATTGCTTTTGAATGGCACTACGCCAATGCAAAGGGAATATCATTGGACGATGTTAAAGTCTTTGGCATTCCCCAATGTTTTACTCCTGTAGGCTTAAGAGCTATCAACCTGACCAGCACAACTGCGGAATTGCAGTGGACAGGATCTATGTCTACCGTCATCAACCACATCAAGGTGAGTACCACGCCATTAGCAAATCCCGAAACAGCCCCTGCTGATTTTAGTTTCTCGCCATCAATATCCCCTCTCTCCGTGCAGGGGCTGATTCCGTACACCAAATACTACTGGTACATTAGAACAGATTGCGGTGTCTCTGACGCTTCGGAATGGTCTGCTCAACAAATGTTCGAGACGAGGTGTCCTGATATCATTCCGCCCTCCACACCCGAAGGATTTGAAACAAATTTGGTGTCTAATTTTACGGAGTGTTGGACAAGAAATATTACTGCAAGTGGCGACTGGAACACACCGGATTTGACCTCTGCAAATCCTCCTGTTCTTCCCAACAATTATTTACCAACCGTTGTTACAGGCACACCACACGTAGGGACAAGGTCATTGAGACTAACAACTCGTTATTCAGCAGCAGTCAGCGGCAGTTCAGATACAAGGGCAAGAACATTGGCGGCAACCGTTACCACGCCACCGTTTAGCGTAGCTCTCAATCAGTATCAGGTAACTTTTTGGCTAAGGTCAACCACTCTTACAAGCAGAATACACATAGGAGTGATGACAGATCCGGACCAAACCGCGACATTTCAAACGGCTCGGACTCTTTCTGTTGAAAAAATAAATACATGGGAACAATATACAATTTACCTGAACAATATTACAAACAGCGGCAAATATGTTGCATTTATGGTTAATTCAGCCGATGTAAGTGCGGACGAAACATTTTTTATAGATGATGTACTTGTTGAACCCTTGACCACATGCTGTAAACCAATGTTTCTGAGTGTGGACAATGTTGCTACAACCACCGCACTCATTTCTTGGTATGGGGTGAACACATCCCATGAAGCATGGATTTACAGTTATCCTGCCGATCCAAACAGTGATGCCCCGGATATAACACTTTCTCCTCTTTCGAATCCTGCATCGCTTACAGGTTTAAGTCCTTCCACACAATACTATGTTTTTGTCAGATCAAACTGCGCGAATGGACTGCATGGTGAGTGGTCGCCCGTGGTTACTTTCAAAACTCGTCAAGTGCCGATGGATCCCCCTCTTATCGAAACATTTGAAAGCACCATTAAGTGGGATTTGCTTGGCGAGAACCAATCTAACTACTGGGTTGTAGGTACTTCTACCAAAAAAGCAGGCAGCAGATCTTTATACGTTACCGGTAACGGACAAACTAATGCCTATTCGAAAACGAATACTTCGTATTCTTATGCAATAAGAAAACTGAACCTTACAGGAGGCAAAACCTATGAATATTGGTTTGACTGGAAAGCGAAGGGAGAAGATCTGCTTGACTACGCGGTTGCCTATCTGATACCTGATGATGAGACTCCCGTTGCTGGCAGTTCATACGGAATGGTGGGCAACAATAATACTCCTCCCAATTCCTGGATCAGTCTATCAGGTGAATTGTCGGGCGGAGAAAACTGGCAGGAACATTACGGCAAGGTTCCGGTACCTTCGACAGGAGTTTACAACTTGACTTTTTTCTGGAAAAACAATAATACTGGCGGTGTCGACCCCCCTGCAGCAATAGACAATCTAACCTTCAGGGAACTTACCTGTCCTATGCCTTCCAATCTGATTGTGCCGAGTGGTGCCATTACTCTTGATGGGGCAACTGTAGCTTGGACAGCAGGAGCGAACGAAACAAGTTGGCTGCTTTGGATTGTGCCTGCAGGTTCTGATACCACACACGTTGCTCCAATCTACGTCAGTCCCAGTCCAACATACGCTTTTACAGGATTAGGTATCAATGAGAGTTACGATGTTTATGTTGTTGCCGACTGTGGAGGAACAAACGGAGTGTCAAGACCTATATCCACTACCTTTACCACCAAGTCTCCACGTGGTACAATACCGTTTTATGATACCTTTGAACAAGACAATCTGTGGGTACTGGTAAATGGTACTCAAGTAAACAAATGGGTTCGGGGAACAGCCACACACTATGGCGCGGGCAATTATTCGTTGTATATATCCAACAACGGTGCTGCAAATACTTATACCACATCCGCAACATCCGCAGTTTATGCGTATAAGACATTTGAATTTGAGGCAGGAGAAAAATATATTTTTGAATTCAGATGGAAAAGTGCGGGTGAAACAAACTTTGACATAGTAAGGGCATTCGTTGTGGCTGATTATATAGTTCCTATCGCTGGAAATACCTTCGGGATGAGTGATAACAACAATACTGTTCCAGCCCCATGGATTGCGTTATCTGATCCGTTATCAGTGTCAAATGGCCAGTGGGTAAACCTAAAATATGAACTTAGAATGCCTTACGGCGGGGACTGTAAATTTGTATTATTTTGGAAAAATAACGCATCCAACGGTTCAAATCCTCCGGCTGCAATAGACAACGTTTCAATTATTAAGGTACTTTGCCCTCCTGTAGAGGTTGTCATCTCTAATATAGTTAGAGACGGTGCTATTGTGGACTGGAATTCGAATCCCGCCGATAGTACAACCTATACTCTTAAGGTATTTGACGCCAAGCAGCAGAACCCCGACCAGCCCATTGGATCCCCTGTGGTTAATGTTACAGGTATTCCCGGAGGTCCGTATGACCTGAGCGGTTTATTAATACCGGGCACAACATATTACGTTTATATAATGGCTGATTGTGGGGCAAATGGAAAAAGTGATTATACAGAAACGGTATTTCACACTCCATGTGACCCTTTGCCAACACCATACGCACAATCGTTTGCAACCCTTGGAGGTTCCTCACCGGGTGCATACGGGGCAGATGTTATGCCTCCCTGTTGGACATCAGCAATTTATAAGTCATCAAGTGCCGTTGTTACAGGAGCACCATGCGTTATCAGCGGCAATGCAGAGGACGGCGATGCCAGAGCTTTGAGACTTGATTCATATTATGAAGGAACAGCAGGTTTGTTTGCTGCATCTTACGTATCATTGCCCGAGTTTAGCACCCCTATCGGTTCTTTGGAACTCTCTTTTTGGGCAAGAGCAAATGTGGCAAACTCGAAGTTCATTGTTGGAACGATAGATGACCCTGAAGATCCATCTACTTTCACAGGGATAAGGGAGTATAGCGCAAGTACAGGATATAATTATATATACAGAGTTAATTTTGAGGGTTACTCGGGAGCAGACAAGTATATGGCCATAGAAGCAAGTGGAGACAAAACGCAAAGTACGTACATCCTCTATGTGGATAACGTCACTGTAGGACCTCCCGTCAACGAATGTTTTGCCCCTACATCTCTCAGTGCGGGTAACGTTATGGATGATCAGGCAAGCATTTATTGGGCTTCTCCCTATATAGGTCCGAAGGATTGTGAGTTCGTTATTTCAACTGAAAATGTAGCGAATATCAATACTACTCCTCTAAATCCTGCTCTTATAGTGTGGAGTAGTACATTATCTAATGTTATTGACTCTATTCGTGTTCCATCCGGATACCTTGCTTTGAATACAACATATTACGTGTATATGAGGATATTGTGCGACCCTACTAATCCAAGCCCTTGGTGGTACACTTCATCGTCTGCTGCTACGTTCAAAACAACATGTGCAGAAAGAGACAAGTGTGAATACATGCTCGCCTTGCACGATGCAGCCGGCAACGGTTGGAGCGGTAATAAAATAATAGTATCACTAAACAGTGTAGTAGTTGGAGAGTATACCGTAGCCTCAGGTAACAGTGCTACATACACCATCAGATTATGCCCGGGCACAGTAACATTCAGGTATTCTAACGCAGGCACAGCCCCCGGAGAAAACTATTTTGAGGTTACCAAAAACGACGATGACGTGATTTGGTCGAAACAAGACAATGGTCAAGCACCGAGCACAGCAACGTTTACCCATGTAGCAGAATCGTGTTATGACCCCTGTCCCAGACCGAATAATTTGACCGTTTCGCTTACCGGCACGACACCCATAACTGCAACTGCAACATGGACAGGACCAACAGCAGCCGTTTCGTACACAGTAAAAGTGTTTGAATATACATCAACCTTAAACCCTGAAACCGATACTCCTTTGTTTCCTGCCAGCACAGTACTTGCTCCTGCTACAAGTTACACGATAAGCAGCGGGCTGACTTCAAATACTCGATATACCGTATTGGTTTGGACTAATTGTGCTGATGGAGTGATATCTACCACGTACAGGTCTGCCACCTTTAGAACCCCCAGAGTTTCTGCCACATTGCCATTGATTGTAGATTTTGAAGATGAAATAGAAAACAAGCAGTGGGCTTTAGCAGGCAATGCGGGTCTTAACAAGTGGACAATAGGCGACAAGGTTCAGAAAGATGGTGCTAAATCGTTGTATATATCAGATAATAACTCAACCCATCGTTATACCACAACTTCTACTTCGTATGCGTATGCATTCAGACAATTGAATTTGGCAGGAAGCGTTGAGTACAGCTTGTCATTTGATTGGAGAGCAAATGGAGAACGCACTTACGATCTGCTTAGGGTATTCATTATTCCAACACATGTCGATATTGATGTCGAAACAGGTAACGAATATGGAATGTCCGGTAACATCAACACCACTCCATCCGGTTGGGTTGACTTGACAGGTATGTTAAGTCTACAGAATGGATGGCAACACAAAGATACGGCATTTACCTTAACTGCCAGCGGAACGTATAATTTGGCATTCTTCTGGAAAAACAACGGTTCGGGTGGGGCACAACAACCTGCAGCGGTAGATAATATCAAACTCGATGAGTTGGCAAGTATGACTGTCACAGGAACTACCTGTTTAGGTTCAAATTACATAGATCCTAACGGTCTATTCGATATCCCTGCGTCAAGTCTGACATATGCAGGTGTTTTTTCCTTTACAAAATATACTTATATAGATTCGGAATATACGAAGGTAACTCTGGTGCTGACCGTTGAACCGGGTAGAATGAACAGAATAACAAATACCGTTTGTAAAGGAGATACCGTTGATTTCTATAACAGAAAACTGGTATCAACCGGTGTTTACAGACACTATACCGAGTCGTTGGTTTCACTGGTTTGTGATAGTGTTATAGAACTGTCGCTCAATGTTATTGATGCTGCCCTGATAATAAAGGATATCTCGTTCTGTCAGTCGGAGTTGCCACAAACTGTAGGAAGCAGGACTTTTGGAAGAGGTTATCCCGAAGGATATTATTATATAGCGGATACTTTGACTTCTACCACTAATGGCTGTGACAGTATTAATTCTACTCTGGTATACATATCTGCCGCTTGCACGGATAATTCTGTGATAGAACAACGCACATTTACCATTATTCCAAATCCTGTTTTGGTGGGTAGCTATGTAATATTGGATGCCGAATTTACTGCGGAGGAAAGAGAAGGTCTCAGAGTTGAAGTTATTACGCTCAATGGCTCTGTAATCAGGGATGTCAGACCAAAAGACAATCCTATAACGTTGGACGGATTTACAACGCCGGGCGTATACGTAATCCAACTCACAACAGGAACAGGCGAAGTTATGTATGGCAAGTTGATTGTACAATAAAAAGTTTTAAAAGATTATTTCAAGGAAGAGGTTGCAAAGGCAGCCTCTTTTTTGTGGAAAAATGATTATCTTTGTCAAAAAAAAATCTGATGTCCGAAAATATAAAAGAACAAAATTTTGAACAGAAAATAGGCTTTGATATAGTCCGACAAAACTTAAAATCGCTCTGCGTAAATTTTTTATCGTATGAGCAAATAGATAAAATCGTTTTTCTTAACAAATACGAAAGCATTGCAGAACAACTGGATTTGGCAGGAGAGATGATGGAAATTATGAATGAAAACATAAATTCTGTTCCACTCTCTTTTGTGAAAGATTTACGTATCCCTTTTTCAAAAACGCAAATCGAAGGTACTTTTTTGGAGATAAGCGAAGTTTTTTCCCTGAAAAAAAACTTGGAAAATCTCTCAACAGTGGTAAAGTTCTTTTTGTCAAAAAATGAAGCCAATTTTTTGAATTTGATAAAACTCAGTCAAAATATTACACTTTTCCCCGAAATTCTACGTAAAATAGATAAAATTCTTGACAAGACAGGAGACATCAAACCGAATGCTACGCCCGAACTTGCCAAAATATACAGTTCGCTGCAACAAACCAAAATGTCCGTATCAAAAACCCTGCTGGCTATTCTCAAAAAGGCTCAGGAAGAGGGCATCATAGAGGCAGACTCCAATGCAACAATGCGGGACGGACGGCTTGTTATCCCCGTACCTGCGATGAACAAAAGACGTATCGCAGGCATTATACACGATGAATCGGCTACGGGCAAGACCTCTTTCATAGAGCCTTCGCAGGTGGTAAGCCTAAACAATTGTCTGAGAGAATTGGAAAATGAGCAAAAGCGAGAGATAATTAAAATTCTGACTGCCTTCACAAATTTTGCGCGTCAATATTATGATGATATTGAGCAATCTATGGTTTATACCGCAAAAATAGATGCGTTGTGTGCCATTTCAAAATACTCAATCAAAATCAAAGCAATTTGCCCCGGTGTAAGCAAAAAACCGCTAATTGACTGGGGAGAGGCGCGCCACCCTGTTTTGCAGGAATTGCTCGAAAAACAGGGCAAAAAAATAGTGCCGCTAAATATTGCATTGTCCCAGGAACAAAGAATTTTAATCATTTCAGGGGCTAATGCAGGCGGTAAATCGGTGAGTATCAAAACGGCAGGACTACTGCAATATATGCTTCAATGCGGACTGCCAATACCCGTTGCCCAACAGAGCAGGGCAGGTATTTTCGAGTCAATTTTTATTGACATCGGAGATGGACAAAATATTGAAAATGACTTATCTACATACAGTTCGCATTTGCAAAATATGAAGTATTTTCTAAAAAAAGCGAACAACAAAACACTCATAATCATAGACGAATTTGGTTCAGGCACAGAGCCGCAAACCGGAGCGGCTATTGCTCAGGCTATTTTGGAGGAGTTTTGCGAAAAAGACGTATTTGCTCTGATTACCACACATTATACGAACCTGAAACATTTTGCATCTGAAACAAATGGCGTTGTAAATGCAGCAATGTTATACGATAAAAACAGGTTAGAACCGTTGTTTGTGCTACAAACAGGTATTCCGGGCAGTTCGTTTGCTGTGGAAATCGCCCGAAAAATCGGACTGCCTGACAAGGTTGTGGAAAATGCTGTCAAACTTATTGGAACAGAACAGTTGAATTTTGACAAAAACTACCAATCCGCCGCCAGAGACAAGCGTTATTGGGAAAACAAACGGCGTGATATTACTGCAAAGGAAAAGAAAAAAGAGGAAATGATTGCCGAATATCAACGCAGAATCGAAGACCTTGATAAGCAAAAAAAAGATATTATTCAGCAGGCAAAAATTGAGGCAAAACATATTGTCCAAGAGGCTAATGCCGCTATAGAAAACACTATCAGGACAATTAAAGAGGGCAATGCAGAAAAGCAGATTACGCAAAAGGCACGTGCAGAACTCACCGATTTTAAAACAAAACTGACAGAAAAAAAGGAGGGAAAAAAAAATGTTCACAAATTCCAAAACGGTGATTTTGTAGTGATTAAAGGGCAAAGCATTATAGGGCAGATTGTTGATATAAAAGACAAAAATGCGATTGTGGTGTTTGGTTCTATTCAAACCAGAACAAAACTCCTCGAACTTGATTATGTGTCGAAAAATCAGGCAAAAAAAGACACAAGTGCACATATTTCAAAACAGACAATCAATGCCATACGCAATAAGCAACTTGAATTTTCACGTCAGATTGATGTGCGTGGTATGCGCGTAGATGAGGCTCTGAACGCAGTGATATACTTTGTAGATGATGCTCAAGTGGCAAATGTGAGTAATATTCGCATTCTGCATGGGTTGGGCGAAGGGGCTTTGCGTCAGGCAATCAGGGGTTATTTATCAACCTGTCCCGCAGTAAAGAAATTCGCGGACGAACACGTACAATTTGGCGGAGCAGGCATAACCGTAGTAGAATTATAGATGGAAAAAATGAATTGGAAACGTACATTTGCCATAATCTGGACAGGACAGTTTTTTTCTGCTCTGTCAAGTTCAATCGTGGGAATGGCGGTGGTGTTTTGGCTTAGTATCGAAACAAAATCGGCGGCAGTATTGGCTTACGGAATGGTGGCTGCTCTACTGCCTCATCTTGTACTTGGTTTGTTTACAGGCGTTTATATCGACAGATGGAACAGAAAGCTCGTGATGATAATCGCCGATATGTTCATCGCTGCCTGTACGGCAGTGTTGTGCGTAATGTTCTACTTCGGCAAGGTAGAAGTTTGGCAAATCTATCTGCTGACAGCAATGCGTTCTGTAGGCAGTGCCTTTCATTCGCCGGCAATGCAGGCAAGCGTGCCGCTGCTCGCACCCGAAAACGAACTGATGAGGGTATCCGGTTTCAACCAAATAATCTACTCGATCAGCAACATCGCAGGTCCTGCAATAGCAGCATTTCTAATTACAGTGCTGGATATGACTTACATACTGTTTTTGGATATTATTGGAGCGATAATTGCCTGTACATTATTACTTTTTGTAAAAATTCCAAACCCTGAAAAAACATCTCAAACACCCGACTTTATAAAGGAACTCAAAACAGGATTACAGGCAATTTTCAAACCAAAAGGAATGAAATGGCTATTTATCAGTGACCTGACAGCAATGTTTTTTATTTTGCCTATCGCTGCACTTTTTCCACTGATGACACTCGAACATTTTATGGGCAACACATATCAAATGAGCATTATAGAAATCATTTGGAGTGTAGGAATGCTGCTTGGCGGGGCGATTGTCAGTTCCAACAAACTCACAAAATTCAACAAGGTAGCACTTATCGCTATGATGTGTATTCTTAATGGGATAAGTTTCTCGTTTTCAGGGCTTTTGGGGGCAGGTGGTTTTTGGTGGTTTGCTGTCTTTACCGCACTGAGCGGTGTGGCAGCAGCAATCTGGGGCAGTGCCTTTACCGTCATTATGCAGAAAAATATTGACATAGACAAACAGGGGAGAGCCTTTTCCACATACGACAGCCTGTCGCTTTTGCCTTCCATTCCGGGACTGCTCGCCACGGGTTTTATCGCCGAGGCAATTGGTATAACAACATCGTTTATCGTTGCAGGCATTGCCGTTTTTGCGGTAGGCATTGCTATTTTGTGTGTCTCTTCGGTAATGGAACTTGGGAAAAATAAGTAACTGGCGATACTATCATTACAAGTAATGCCAATAGCGAGCGTGTTTTTCTGCCCGCTATCGCTCTTCGCGATCGCGCCGCTGGTGAGTTGAGTCCCCACCCTGTAAGCAGCATTGGCAGTGTCGGCCACTACTGGACTAGTACGTACAACACGTATAACACTGCGCGCCATGTGAGCTTTTTTAGTAGCGAAATATCCTCCTATAATAACAACTACGTCATGTCAATGGGCATGCCAATCCGCTGTGTAGAAGAGTGAAATCCTTAAGATTCCTTTAAGGGCTATAAGGGCTTTATAGCCTTTAAAGCCCTTAAAGGAAACACTGACAACAATAATATATTTTGGTATAAGCGTTTAAGTCGCCCCAGTTAATGTATTGATTTATAGCCTAATTGGTTTATTCAGCACCATTCTTTTTATGAGTAAATCGAAGATTGACCCCATAAATGCCCGTC
>JAITNR010000142.1 GCA_031290375.1 Prevotellaceae bacterium
TTCGAAGAGCAGGAAAATCAACACTTTTCAGGCAGTTTCAGCAGGAACTGCTTGCTTCGGGCGTTGATGAAAAAAACATTGTCTATCTCAACCTCGAAGAAATTGAAAATCGAAATTTACTCGATGTCTATCTTTTGAACGACTATATTATGAAAATAGTCGATAAAAGCAGAAAAAATTATGTTTTTCTTGATGAAATTCAAATGGTGTCTGAATTTGAGCGATTGGTAGATAGTTTGTTCGTGAAAGATTACATTGATTTGTATATTACCGGCTCAAACGCCTATTTTTTGAGTTCCGAACTTGCTACTTTGCTCACAGGTAGATATTTGGAAATTTATGTTACGCCTTTTTCCTTTGCCGAATTTCTGTCCGGTTATATTCAAAACCCTTTGGAATATAAAAGTAAAACCGAAATTTTTGACGATTTTTTGACTTATGGCGGGTTACCCGAAGTATTAAATTTATTCAACGGTGGACAAAAAAATGAAATCGCAAATTATATTAATTCCGTTTTTAAAACCATTGTCGAAAAAGATATTATGAAACGGAAAAAGGTGCTTTCAAAAACCGATTTTGAGAATGTTACGCACTTTCTTTTCGATTCTGTGGGCAGTATTGTTTCGCCAAACAACATTGCGGGCTATATGACTTCTACAGGCAATAAAATTGATAATGAAACAGTTAAAAATTATCTTTCGGTTTTATGCGATGCTTTCCTGTTTCATAAAGTTCAGCGATACGACATAAAAGGTAAAAAAATGTTGCAAACACTTACTAAATTTTACACAACCGATATTGGCTTTATTGCTGCCATTCTTGGGAAAGACACAAAACTTGGCAGAGGACACCTTTTGGAAAATATTGTATTTTTAGAGCTACAACGCAGATATAGAAATATTTATATTGGTAAAAATGCTGAAACAGAAATTGATTTTATTGTAAAGGATAAAGACGGAATTGTATCGTATTTTCAGGTTTCGCTTACAGTGCGCGACAAAAATGTTTTGGAACGAGAATTGCGTCCTTTGCTTTCCATTGCCGACCACAACCAAAAAAACCTACTCACGCTTGACCCCGAAGAACCGGTACATAATGGTATCAGACAAACAAATGTAATTAATTGGTTGTTGCAAAAATAATATATTGGTGCGATTTTGAAAATCAATGCACCACAATAAATAATCGGATAACCCCGCATTATCCGATTGTTTCTATTTTGCCAAATAACACGTATTTCGTCCGTTGCCAAATTTTTCTATCAGATTTTTGTTATGTAAATCTGATAAAATCCTCTTTACGGTTGGGTTGGGAATGGCTAATTTTTCTGCAATTTCGCCAGATTTTATACCTGAATGATTTTGAATAAGTGTTAAAATGGATTTTTCGCGTGGCGAAAGTTGCATTTCCAAACCGTTTTGTTGCAATTTTCGCATGAGTTGCTCCCGAATATTTTTCAACGCATTCAGGAAAAACAGTACCCAAGCACTGATATTTTCATTAGGTCGCTGTGCCTGACAGCCTCGTAACGCTTGATAATACTCGTTTTTTCGGCTTTCTATCTCATGTTCAAAACTTACATACTGTATCCATTTATAGCCTGTTTTCAGTAATAAAAGTGTTGATAACAAGCGGCTTAATCGCCCATTACCATCTTGAAAAGGGTGTATGCTGAGAAAATCATACACAAAAACAGCAGTTTTTATCAATGAATGTATTTCATTTTCAGCATTATACCAAGCAATAAGTTGTCGAACTGCATCATCTGTTGCAAAGCCTGCCTCTGTTGTTTGAAAAATAATTTGCCGCATACCGTTCGGAAAGGTTGCCTCCACAGCATTGTTGTGCTGTTTGTAATTGCCTTTGTGCCAGTTGTCTTTTGTACTGTACTTCATCAAAATATTGTGCAGATTTTTGATATTGTTTTCCGAAATATCAATGTTTTGGTACGATTCTGAAATCATATAAAGCGTATCAAAATAGCCCGCCACTTCTTGCTTATCTCTATCTGTAAGTCTCGAAATATCAATGTTTTTTAAGAAAATATCAATTTCTTCATCTGTCATTTTATTACCCTCAATACGATTGGACGCACCAATGCTGCGAATAGTGGCAATGGTTTTGAGTTGCTTTAAACTTTGCCCTTCGCGGCGTTCAATGGCAATCCACCCCGAATCGAAACGGTCAATCTCGCTGATTAGATTAATCAAATTCCAATCAATATTAATATCAAAGTTAAATACTTTATTTTCCATTTGTTACAAATTTAATGATACGATTTGAGCCACAAAGATACGAAAATGATACGAAACAACAAAATATTTTATGATACGATTTGAGCCGCAAAAATACGAATGTGATACGAAAAAATCGGATAATCCCGTATTGTCCGATGGTTTTTGTATGCGCAATAAACCGCCCAAACTTATACTTTCCCGAAAGTTTGGTATATTTTCAAAAAAACTATATCTTTATCGCCGAAAAGTGTTGTATTTAACGAGTTTCGGCTAAAAAACAAGAGAGATGTTATTCAAAAACTTTATAAATATGCAATGTTTTTGAAGTTAAATACAATTATACTTTAAAAAGTTGGTAGAATTAAAAAGTTTTTGTACCTTTGCAGTATTAAAAAATCAATTATGAATCTTATTACAAAAAATATAAACACGGTTTATGAGCTTTGTAAAAGACATAAAATCAAATATTTATATATTTTTTGGGTAGGTGTTTACAGACAGATTTACAGACAAAAGTGATATTGACAATATATTTTTGCGTAAACACAAACATTTTCTTATTTTTGCAAAAAATAACACTTAGCGAATTGAACAAAAACATAAGATATATATTGCTATTCTGCCTGACGTTTTGTTGCCACCTTCCGCTACAGGCGCAAAATGCCAATCCGTTTTTAGAAATGGCGGGCAAACCCTATTCCGAATATGGCTACCGGTTGCAGAATATGTATTATGACTATATCATTCAGCCAATGGACGTTGCTGACGTAGTGCGGTACATGCAGGAAGCAGCCTCTGTGTCGGGCGACAATACGTGGCTGCTGGAAGCCGAATTGTACGAGATAGAGGATTATTACTACCGCTGCGAAGCAAACGACTCGCTCGACAAGGAAAAATTGATTGCCGATTACCGCGCTCTTATGGCGAAAGCCGACAAAGCGGGCGCATATCATATCTCATACAGGGCGTTAATGAATATCGGCTCGTCATATCGGTATGTGTTCAAAAACTACGAACTTGCCTTTGAGTGCTACAACCAATTTTACAAAATGATAGAATCCGTGCCGGTCGATAGTTTTCCGCTGCAAGTGCTGTTTGACATTTATATAGCCAATTTGTACAACGAATTTGACGACTACGAAACGGCTCTCAATATTTACAAGCGCGTTGACCGATTGCCCAAAATCGCCAACCGTTTTTATTGTTTGGAGGCGGCGTACAACGGAATCGGATTGATTTACCGCAACTATTACCACGATTTTGAAATGTC
>JAITNR010000065.1 GCA_031290375.1 Prevotellaceae bacterium
TTTCTGTATCTGATAAACATCGAATCAAATTTATTTAATGATTTAACATTACAAAGGTAATACAATATTTTTGAAAAAACAAATAAATATGATGTTATTTTACATAAAACACGAAATATCGCATAATTAGCCACTACAAAACAACTTTTACTCAAAAAGTGCCATTTTTACACAGTTTGGGGATTGGGGGATAGAGTGTCGAAGTCAGAAAGTAAGAGGTGTTCTTACGCATAGGTAAGAACACCTCTTATATCGTGTTAAAATTTTTAACATTTACAAGAGGATTTCAAAATCAATAGCACCTCAAAAAAAAATTTAGCCATTTTATGCTTGATTTTTAAAATACTCGAAAAGTATTTCCGTTTTGCTTTTGCCAATAACTTTTTCAATTTCAGAAATATCAGCCTCTTTTATCCGTTTTATGCTTTTAAAGTGCTCCAAAAGGGCATTTTTGGTTTTTTCACCTATGTTTTTTATTTGGTCAAGTTCCGATTTTGTTTGATTTTTGCTGCGTTTGTCACGATGAAAAGTGATAGCAAATCTATGAACCTCATCCTGAACAGAGGCAAAAAACCTGAAAATTGACCCGTTCGGCTTCAGTCCGACCACCACAGGTGGAAAGCCCAAAAGCAGTTCTTTTGTTCGATGTTTCTCATTCTTTGCAAGCCCCACAATTGGAATTTTCAGGTTCAACTCATCCTCAATCACTTTTCGAATTGCCTCCATCTGCCCTTTCCCACCGTCAGCAACAATTAAATCGGGCAATGGAGATTTTTCTACTATCAATCGCGAATACCTGCGTCTGACTATTTCCATCATTGAGGCATAATCATCCTGTCCCTCAACAGTTTTTATAATAAATTTGCGGTAATCCGATTTTGAAGGCTTTAAATCCTTAAACATCACACTCGCCGCCACGGCATCGCTACCTGCAATGTTTGAGTTGTCGAAACACTCAATGCTGTGCGGCAAAGCAGGCAAGTGCAACAACTCTTTTATCTCGTTCATCATCGCATAATTTCTCTGTCTCGTATTGAGTTTCTCGGCTTGATTGAGTTTATTGATTTTGTATTGCCGGACATTTTTCATCGACAAATCAAGTAATTTTTTCTTGTTCCTCATTTTTGGAATGATAAACTCCACTCCATCAAGTTCAAAATCGGGATGAAAAGGCACAATTATCTTCCTTGAAGTGCTCTGAAAGCGGTTTCTTAACTCCATTATTCCAAGTGCCAAAACATCCTGATCAGCCTCCTCTATCTGTTTTTTATATTCTATTGTAAAACTCTGAGTAACAGAACCTTTTGTAATTTTCAACATATTTATGTACGCCGAATTTTCGTCTTTATCGTAGGCAAAAACATCGAGATTATCATCATTAATTGTTGTGATAACCGTTTTTGACTGATATTTCACGAGTGCTTCATATTTTTCTTTCAAAATCTGCGCCTCTTCAAAACGCTGCTCATCCGCCAATTTTCTCATTTCAGAAAGCAGATAATCCGAAATCAAATGACTGTGTCCTTTTGCTATTGTCCTGATTTCATCAATCATTTTGCCATAATCTTCCTTCGACTGCAAACCACAACAAACCCCCTTGCAATTTCCGATATGATATTCGAGGCAAACCTTATATTTACACGAAGCCACAATTTCTTCGGTAAGGGGCAGTTTGCACGAGCGAATGGGATAGAGTTGTCGGATTACCTCCAAAAGCACTTCAAGCGAATAAACAAAACTGTATGGACCAAAAAATTCTGCCCCCCTGCAAGTTGTTCTTGTTTTGAAAATTTTCGGAAAATCCTCTTTTGTGATACATAGCCACGGATAAGTTTTGCCATCCTTGAGCAATACATTGTACCGTGGCTGATTTTGTTTTATGAGGTTGTTTTCCAACAAAAGTGCATCGCCCTCCGTTTCCACCACAATGTATTTTATGTCAAAAATTCTACGGACAAGGATGCTCGTTTTCGGTGAATCGTGGGTTTTACTAAAATAGGACGAAACCCTCTTTTTGAGATTTTTTGCCTTTCCAACATAAATGATTGTTCCTTCCCTATTGAAAAACTGATACACTCCCGGCGATACAGGCAACAATGAAATAATATCTTGAATTTTTTCGGAAAGAGAATTCATTTATAATTTCTTCAATAATGAATTAGCGACTTCACATCTATGTCTTTGTCAAAAACTTTTACGCCTTCCAAAAAGTCCAGTTCTACCAAGAAATTTACATAAATTTTTTTCACATTGAATTTTTTCACAAGTTCGCAGGCTGCTTTCATTGTACCGCCTGTAGCAAGCAGATCATCGTGAATTAACACAACATCATCCGCTACAAGTGCATCTTTATGTAGTTGAATAATGTCCTGTCCATACTCCTTGGCATAACCTACTTCGATAGTTTCGGCAGGCAATTTGCCTTTTTTGCGTACAGGCACAAAGCCCAAGCCAAGTCTATTGCCCAAAATAGGAGCCATAATAAAGCCACGACTTTCTATTCCAACAACCTTAGTAATGTCCTTGTCTTTGTAAAGTTCGTACATCTGCTCTTCAAAAAATCTCATACAGTCAGGATTTTTGAAAGCGGTTGTCAAATCTTTAAACACTACTCCCTTAGCAGGGAAATCATAAACATCTCTGATGTTCTTTTTTACTTCCTCAAGTGTCATATTTTTTAGTATTTAGTAATTGTTCCACGTGGAACTTTTTTATATTTTATATATCACAAAATTTCAGAATCGGCGTAATTTATATATTTGTAAATCTGTTTTTAAATTTAATGGGTTAATCGTTCCCTATTCGATATTGCATTTTTTACCCCCCCCCCGTTGTTAATCATCAAAGTTCCACGTGGAACAATTCATCTTCCCATCAAAACCAAAAGCACATTTATATCATTAGGAGAAACGCCCGGAATACGTGATGCTTCGCCAATAGTTTTCGGCTTGTGTTTCGACAGTTTCTGCCTTGCCTCTATGGTTAATGATTGAAGAGAGTTATAGTCAATCTCGTTTTTTATTTCGATAAAATCAAGTCGCTTTATCTTATCCGCAAGCAATTTTTCCCTGTCAATATATCCTTTGTATTTTATCAAAATTTCTGTCTCTTCCACAATTTCCTCTCTTCGCTTTTCTTCTGTTTTAAAAATCATTTCGTTCAATTCAGGCACAATTACTGCCAAATCCTTTATTTCAACGTTTGGACGAAGGATTAAATCATATAATTTTATCTTCTTTGAAATAGGGGAAGATTGTATCTTTATCAAAAAATCATTAACACAATTTGGTAAAACTGAAAAGTTTTTTACGAAGAAAATCAAATCTCCTATCTGAGCAAGCTTTGACACTGTCAGGTTGAAACGCTCTTTTGTTGCCAAACCAATATTAAAAGATTTCTCTGTCAGACGTAAATCTGCATTGTCCTGTCTCAGTAAAATTCTGTACTCGGAGCGAGAGGTGAACATTCTATATGGCTCATCCACTCCCTTGGTAATCAAATCATCAATCAAAACTCCGATATAAGCTTCGTCCCTCATCAAAGTAAATTCATGCCCGCCAAAGCAGTTAAGATGTGCATTAATTCCTGCTATTATACCCTGCCCCGCTGCTTCTTCGTATCCCGTTGTGCCGTTAATTTGTCCGGCAAAAAAAAGATTTTTTATTATTTTCGTTTCAAGCGTATGGGCAAGTTGTGTTGGGTCAAAATGGTCATATTCGATTGCATAACCTGACTTATAAATCCGCACGTTTTCAAAGCCGTCTATTGTTTTCAAAGCAGCCATTTGCACGTCTATCGGCAGGGAAGAAGAAAATCCGTTCAGATAATACTCTCTACTGTTTTCCCCCTCAGGCTCAAGAAAAAGTTGATGAGAACTTTTGTCGGCAAAAGTTATAACCTTAGTTTCTATGCTTGGACAGTATCTCGGTCCAATACTTTGAATTTGTCCGTTATAAAGTGGCGAATCCGCAATCGAATTACGAATTGTTGAATGCGTCTGTTCGTTGGTGTGAGTAATCCAACAAGAACGCCGTTTCAGTTTTTTGTTTTCTCTAACCAAGTAGGAAAACTTGTGAAAGTCGTCATCGCCCTTTTGTTCGACAAGTTTTGAAAAGTCTATCGAATTGCCGTTAATTCTAACAGGCGTGCCTGTTTTCATTCGTTGTGTTTCAAAGTTCAAAGCCTTCAACTGCTCGGTAAGTCCAAACGAAGCAGGCTCGGATATTCTACCGCCTGAAATTTGAATTTTTCCAATATGAATTTTTCCATTCAAAAAAGTGCCGACTGTCAAAATTACGCATTTTGCCCTAAACTCAATATTGAAATTGGTTTTTACGCCAACAACTTCATTGTTTTGTATTATTAATTGATTTACCGTATCTTGCCAAATATCCAAATTCGGAACAGTATCAAAAATTGTCCGCCAATGCTCAACAAACTTTGCCCTGTCCAACTGCGCACGGGGGCTCCACATAGCAGGACCTTTTGAACGGTTAAGCATTCTAAACTGTATTGTCGTGTCGTCCGTTACGATGCCCATATAGCCGCCAAGTGCATCTATTTCTCTGACTATCTGTCCCTTAGCAATACCTCCAACGGCAGGATTGCAACTAATCTGAGCGATTTTGTCCATATCCATCGTTATCAACAAAACCGCCGAGCCAAGATTTGCCGCTGCCACTGCTGCCTCACTGCCCGCGTGCCCTGCACCAACCACTATCACATCGTAAAAAACTTTCATCTATTTTTATTACTCCCAAATTGAGTTCTAATGTGCATTTTATCCAAAACAAGCTGACTTTTAAGTTCGTCCAGCGTATCAAACTTAATTTCCTTCCTGAGAAACGAATTGACAACAATCTCAACAGTTGTCCCATAAATATCCCGATCAAAATCAAGGATATGAACCTCGACACTCTTCTGAGTTCCACTGACAGTAGGACGATAACCTATATTCATCATTCCCTTCTGTCGTTTGCCATCAATTATAACTTCCACATAATAAACACCGTCAGAGGGCAATAATTTATCCTCGCCAACCCTGATATTTGCCGTTGGAAAACCGATTGTTCTACCCACGGAATTGCCCTTAACCACTTCACCTATAACATAATAATTTTTACCCAACATCGCGTTCACCATTGCAATATCACCCTTTTTAAGAAAATTGCGTATGACAGAGGAACTGACCCGATTGTTAAGAGAGAGAGTTTTACAGGAATTAAGCTGTTTAACAGCAACGCCTGTTGTTCCTGTTAATTTGTTATATCGCTTAATATTAGTTATTTTATCACTTCCAAAATGATTATTAAAGCCTAAAAGAATTGATTTTACCGAAAATTGATTTTTTAGTAAAACCATAAATTCTTCCGCCGTCATTGTTGCAATAGCCTCGTCAAATTCTAATAAAAGGCAATAATCAATTGCGTATTCGTTTAACTGTATCAGTTTTTCAGTCAGGGGTGTAATCAATTTCAACTGTTTATTTGGACAAAAAAACAGTTTTGGATGGTTTAAAAACGTAACAATCATAGACTTTCGCATTGATTGTTTTGCCTCTTTTACAAGTTCTCCAAGCAAAAAATCGTGTCCTTTATGTACACCGTCAAAAAAGCCTATGGTTGCAAAGACTTTTTCGTTTAAAATTTCGCTGTTTTTATCCAAAAATACCACTTTTTATCCTTAATAATTTTATACCCGACATCACTTTTTACGATTTCAAATTCTTATGCAAAATTAATCTATTTATGGGAATTTTGAAAATTTAATTTTAGATTGCAAAATGGCAAGTGCCAAAAATGAAAATATTGTTCAAAATAATGAGGAGAGACAATTTTTTCTACCTTCTCAACTTTTTCAAAAGGTTATACACTTGATATATACCGAGTTCGCCTGCTTTGCTGAGGTCGGCGATACCTTTTTCGGTTTCGCCTGTGAAAATGTAGGTTAAACCACGATTGTAAAAAGCTTCTGCAAAGTTCCTGTCTATTTTTATCGCATTGGTGTAGTTTTCTATCGCCGAGCGGTAGTCTTTTGAAAAACACAGTACATTTGCCCTGTTAAACCACGCATAACTAAAATCGGGAGAAAGTTCGATAGCCTTATCGTAGTCACGGAGAATTATTTCAAAGTCAGCAGAAAATTTCTTTTCTGTCAAAATGGAATAGCTACCCAATACATGGTCCTTTTCTGCAATTTCCGAAGCAATACCAACAACAGAAACTTCAAGTTGCTTTTTACGCATTTCTGCTCTGCAAAAATAGGCTAAAGCATCTGATTTCAAATTAATTACCTTAGAAAAATCATTTATCGCACTGCTAAAATCCTTGACAAGAGAAAAATTTATTCCACGCAAAAAATAAAAATTTGCATCTTTGCCGTCCCTTTTAATCTTGTCTGAAAGATTATCAATGGTTTTAAAATGATACTGAATTAAGGCATCGGTAAGAGGAACTTCTTCATTCACAAACCTTAATGCCATTTCTTCTCCATTTTCCCTGTTAAAATCATTCAACGAAACGGAAAAGAAGGTTTTTTTGTCAATTTGAGCCGATTTTACGTAGGGCGAAAGGACAAAATCATCTTGTATTTTAACCTCTACATCACGGTTTTGAATATCGCCACGTACCGAATTATTTTCAAAGTTATTCTCCTTTTTGGCATTCGCAGAGGGAGTAAATAATTTTGCCCAACTGTTTGAAGATGAAGTTTCCTGTGCAACTTTTGCTTCAATATCAATATCTTTTTTCTTGTTCGGATTTTTACCGTGCTCCTCTTCGAGTTTAACAATCGTCTGCATATCTTTGTACACCAGATTTTTATACCTCAAAGCTTGGTAAGAAACAGAACGAGCATAATATGCAGGCACAAAATCAGGATATTTTTCGATAATTTTTGTAAAATCTTCTATAGATTCATTGTGTTTGCCCATCTGTTGATTAACCAAAGCACGCTGATATACAGCCTCGTACATCTCAGGATCAAGTTCGAGGAGTCTATTCAAATCCAAAATAGCGTTGTTATAGTCGGCAATTTCAGTTCTGAGCAGAGAGCGATTGTAAAGCACCTGCACGTTGTTGGGCGACAGCGTGATAGCCTTATCGCAGTCAGCCAAAGCACCGCGGTAGTCTTTTTTTTCATAAAGCAAAATTCCGCGGTTAATGTAATGATTGGGATCATTTGAATTTAATTTGACAGCCTGATTATAATCGCTTAACGCAGAGTCTTTTTTCTCCATAATAAGATTAATCAAAGCCCGTCCACCCCAAGTTTTAAAGTCCAAACTGTCAGATCCAACGAGGTTGTTCATAACCTCAAAAGCCCCGATTGTATCGCCGTTCAGCACCAATGCTCTGCCTTTTTCGAGCGACAAATCGGTATCTTTGCCATATTTTGAGAGCAAATAATCCAAGTCTTTAAACTCTTCAGCATATTTTTTTTGCCCGCTGTACGCTTCCAAACGGTTTCTGATGTATAAGGAGTTGTCGGGTTCAAGTTCCAAGGCTCTTGTAAAATCATTTTGAGCCAAATCATATTTTTCAAGCCTGTTGTAAGCAAATCCACGGGCATAATAAGCCAATGGAATAAACTCATTTTTAGAAATAACCGTATCCAAATCAACCAAAGCCCCCGTATAGTCGTACAGACTGATTTTTGCTATTGCCCGATAAAGATACGGCTTTTCCAAGTAAGGCTTTGCCTTAATAATCTGATTAAAATACTGAATTGAAAGCACATAATCTTTGAAATACAATGCATTATAACCCATATTCAACAGTCTGTCGGTATTGAGTTGTGCTTTCAATGTGAAGATTTGAAACAAAAAATATGTCAGGAAAAATACTTTTTTCATACGCCACTACTTACAATTTGCAAAAATACAATAAATTTCCCATAGAATAGTTTAAATTTTGCTAAAAGTTAATTCTGTAGATTCAATTTCAGCAGCTATTCAAACCAATTCAGAGAAAAACTCGCATATCTAAAAAAAAATGTTTATCTTTACATATTTTATATAGTCAATCCTTAACAAGACCAATTACGCAGTTGTGAGATAAAAATTTTGCGAAAAAAAGAGTCGAAAAATAAGTTGCAAAAATTCTGCTTTGAGTTTTTCCATCATTTTCTTCAAATTCCACGCAGTTGCTGACAT
>JAITNR010000067.1 GCA_031290375.1 Prevotellaceae bacterium
CCGCTACTATTGAGCGTTAACTCTATTATTTTTTCTTTTGTTCCGGCTTGCCACGCTTTGTAGCGGTATTCTAAACGAAAATGTTTTTTGCAACTGTTGCATTGCCATTTTTGTGTTCCCTTGCCTGATTTTCCTTGCTTAATCAAATCATTGCTTTTACAATGAGGACACTGAATTTCTGTTGTGTGTAACATTTATTTATGTTTTTGAATGCAAAGATACAAAATAACACTGATAATTTAAGACACTACCTCTATTTCAATAGGAGAATATGGCGTTGTGTATCACGGAAAAGATGATGATATTGAAGTGATTTATTCTGGAACAATTACTTATATTTTCAAGTACAACAAAAGAAAATTAAAATACGAGTTCAAAGAGAAACGAGAATTTGCTTTATAATCTCCATATTTGGCACAGTTGAGGCATAGCCATAACTTGTACCTCGTAAGATTGATAAATATGAATAGAAAAATTGTTATCATTGTTCATTATTCACTATTCATTGTTCTATTACAGTTGTTATTTCAAAAAAATCTATTAACTTTGCATCGGAAAAAGTTACTCGTAACTAAGAAAATGATTTATTTAAAAACAGAAGAAGAAATAGAATTAATCCGTCAAAGTTGCCTTATGGTTAGTAAAACTTTGGCGATGTTGGCGCCGCTTGTTCAGCCGGACGTTTCAACCGCTTGTTTGGACAGGATTGCCGAAGAATTTATAAGGGATAACGGCGGAATCCCCTCCTGCAAAGGCTATGAAGGTTATCCTAATGCGACCTGTATGTCGCTGAACGACACTGTTGTTCACGGTATTCCCTCTGAAAAAACAATTTTGCAAAATGGCGATGTGCTCTCTATTGATATGGACGTTATGATGAACGGCTTCAATGGCGATTCTGCCTACACCTTTTGCGTAGGTGAAGTTTCCGACAGGGTCAAACATCTTTTGAAAACGACCAAAGAGGCTCTCTATGTTGGCATAGAACAGGCTTGCGCGGGTAATAGGGTCGGGGATATTTCATATTCGATTCAAACTTATTGCGAAAATGAGAATTTTTCGGTCGTCAGGGATATGGTAGGGCACGGACTTGGACGTGGGATGCACGAAGATCCACAAGTGCCAAACAACGGCAAACGCGGCTACGGACCGATGTTGAAATCGGGTATGGTAATCTGCATCGAACCAATGATAAATCTGGGCAAATACCCTATTTTTATCGAAGCGGACGGCTGGACCGCACGAACAAAAGACCACACTGTTTCAGCTCATTACGAACATGCCGTTGCAATACGCAAGGGTAAAGCAGATATACTTTCAGACTTCAGAATTATTGAAGAAGCATTGAAAAAATAACAACGAACAGTGAAAGACTGTTGTTGAACAAGTTGAAATGCAACTCCGAACCACAAAACATTAACATTCAAACTAAACCTGTCTAAAACTCATAACATAAACTAAATTGTAAATATTTTATGGCAAAACAAGACTCAATAGAAATTGACGGAACAATATTAGAGGCACTTTCCAACGCCATGTTCAGGGTAAAACTGCACAACGGGCACGAAATTATTGCTCATATTTCGGGCAAAATGCGTATGCACTATATTCGTATCCTTCCGGGCGACCGCGTAAAAGTGGAAATGTCGCCCTACGACCTGTCAAAAGGAAGGATTTCGTTCAGATACAAATAGGTTATGGATATTAGGTAGTAACATGAATTACAATGAATTTGATTCACGATTACAAACTATGAATATCAAACGCAAACCCGATTGGCTAAAAATTGATTTTAGGAGCGACAACAACTATTCAATTGTAAGTAAATCGCTAAAACACAACTGTCTGAATACCATTTGTGTAAGCGGGCGTTGTCCCAATCTTGCTGAATGTTGGAGCAGAGGCACGGCTACCTTTATGATTTTGGGAGACGTTTGTACTCGTTCCTGCGGGTTTTGCAACACCAAAACAGGCAAGCCATTGTTGCCAAACACCGAAGAACCTCAAAAACTTGCCGATTCTATTAAAGAACTAAACCTCAAACACATAGTACTTACTTCCGTTACCAGAGACGATTTGCATGACGGCGGGGCAGGGCATTGGGCAAAGTGCATTTTAAAGATAAAAGAACACAATCCACAGTCGAAAATTGAAGTATTAATACCTGATTTTAAGGGAGATACCAATTTAATTGACATCATAATAGCCGCACAGCCTGATATTATTTCTCACAATATCGAAACAGTAAGACGGCTAACCCCAAAAGTGCGCTCTGCATCAAAGTTTGACACAAGTCTAAGCGTTTTAAGGCATATTTCAAACCGAAATATTACAGCCAAAAGCGGCTTGATGCTTGGTCTTGGCGAAACAGAGCAGGAAATTCTCGACACTATGGACACATTACTCATAAATGGCTGTAAAATTATCACTGTCGGGCAATATCTGCAACCCACCAAAAAACACCTCGAAGTCGAACAGTATGTTACCCCCGAAAAGTTCGCCGAATACAAGGAGATTGCCCTAAACAAAGGCTTTAAGTTTGTGGAAAGTGCCCCTCTGGTGCGTTCCTCATATCACGCAGAGAGGCACGTAGTGGTGTGACGGCTCGCTAAAATTGTTTATGTCCGGCACAAAGTTATACCAAAATGAAATGAAATAAGTCAGCAGAGAACGCATTCATTATTCATTATTCATTGCTCAGTTATTTCTTTTCGTCATTGCGAGCGGAGCGAAGCAATCCACAGTTCCTCAATTGGGGATTGCGGGTCAAGCCCGCAATGACGCGAAGTCCAAGCACAATGCGTCATTGCGAGGAACGAAGCAATCCAGTAATTAAAAACGTTACAGGTTATACCAAAGTGATATTAAAAATGGACTGTATAAAATGAGGTTGCGGGTCTTCCGCAATGATGCAAATAACTTTGTGTAACAGACTTATTTTATTCCATTTTGGTATACCTCAACCCATTAAATTTTCCTTTACTTCACCATCTATCAGTTCAAAAAATTTAAAATGTCCGTTCGATTTTGTTAAAACATTATTCAAATGAATACTGTTGGTGTCGGTTATAAAAATTTGCCCAAAATCATCACTCAAAATGAGATTAATAATTTTTGTAACTCTGTCTGTATCAAGTTTATCAAACAAATCATCGAGCAGCAAAATCGGGATTTTGTGACTGACTTTTTTCAGAAAAACAAATTGAGCCAATTTCATTGCCACGAGAAAACTCTTGTTTTGCCCTTGCGAGCCATTGCGTTTGAGCGGAAAACCGTTCAAAGTCATCTGCAAATCGTCCTTGTGAGTGCCGTGCGTGGTATAACCCAAAATTTTGTCGCGTTCCCTTGTTTTGATAAATTGATTTTGCAGACTGTCATCTTGCTGTAAATGAGAAGTGTAAGCTAAATCAACCACTTCCTGTTCGGAGGCAATTTTAATGTAAAAATCCTTGAAAACAGGTATAAAATTTTCCAAAAATTGACTTCTGCTTTTGAAAATCGGCTCGGCAACGGCACACATTTTTTCCTCCAAAACCTCCAAAATAGTTGTGTCAATGCTTTCAAGCGTTTTCAAAAGGGCATTTCTATTTTGCAACGCAGAGTTATAAACAACCAGATTATCAAGATATTGCCTGTCATATTGCGAAATTACAATATCCATAAAACGCCGCCGCTCGTCGCTACCATACTCAATAAGCGACAAATCGGCAGGAGACACCAGCACCAACGGGATAAAACCGATGTGTTCAACCAATCGCTCATACTCCTTTTTGTTGCGGCTAAATTGCTTTTTCCGCCTGTGTTTCACAGCACATGATACCAACTCCTCTCTGTCGCCATCAAGGTATTTGCCCTGAAGCATAAAAAATTCGGCATCGTATTTGATTATTTGATTGTCAATAACATTGATATGGCTTTTGCAAAACGAAAGATAATAGACCGCATCCAGCAGATTGGTTTTTCCCATACCGTTCCTGCCCAAAAAGCAGTTTATCTTTGGAGAGAACTCCAAGTCGCATTCAACGATATTTCGGTAGTTCAATAATGTTAAGTGATTGAGATACAACGCTTTTAAAATTATTTCAAATTATGTTCAAATTTACAACTTTTTTCTGACAAAAAATATTTATCTTTGTCAAAATAAAAATAAAATGAATATCGTATCTGATACCCAAATCACTTCCAAATACCTGTCATTGCGGTTGCGGGTCGTAGCCCGCAATGACAGACCTGCAATGACGGCACTTTTGTTGCTTTTTAGGTTAAATATACGATATTCATAAAATAAATAAACGTTACCAATAAACACAAAAAATGTCTGCTATACCCAAATCAGTAAAAAACAGATATTTAATGTTTTTGCAACTCGAAAAAGGAGCCGCAGACAACACTGTTGAGGCATATACGCATGATTTTGTTGCTTTGCAAAACTATTTGGAAGACAAAAGCATTGATTATAAAAATGTTACGCTTGACAATTTACTCTCTTTTTTGATTGAAATTGCCGATTTGGGCATAAGCGAACGTTCGAGAGCGAGAATAATTTCTGGCATAAAGTCGTTTTTTAAGTTTTGCGTTCTGGACAGACTTATCGAAAACAACCCTGCCGAACTACTCGAACTGCCAACCCTGCCCCAATATCTACCCAACGTACTTTCACTTGAAGAAATAGAAAAAATGATTGCAATGATTGATCTTTCAAAGTGGGAAGGACATCGCAACGTTGCCATAATAGAAACTCTTTATGGCTCAGGTGTACGTGTGTCTGAACTGATAAATATCAAGTTGTCGGGCATTCATTTTGACGAACGGTATATGAAAATCACAGGCAAAGGCAACAAGCAACGCCTTGTGCCGCTTTCCGAACACACCATAAAAGCGATAAGTTTTTGGCTTAAAGATAGAAATTTGATGACTGTCAAACATGGGCATGAAGATTTTTTGTTTCTAAACCGCAGAGGTTCGCAACTGACTCGTGCTATGATTTTTGAAGTCATAAAACGGGCAGCCAAAAATGCCGCAATAGATAAAAAAATCAGCCCGCACACTTTCAGGCACTCTTTTGCCACGCATCTGTTTGAAGGTGGTGCCAATTTGCGCGCAATTCAGCAACTACTTGGACATTCGAGCATCACCACAACCGAAATCTATACCCATACAGGCATTCAGTTTATAAAAGAAGCCATTTTAAGTTATCACCCAAGAAACAGCAAATCACTCACTTAAAGTTTCTTTTAATAGCGGGACCAAATCGTTCTCTACGCGTGTTTTGGTAGGAAAACAGAATAACATGGCAATCACTGCTATGCCTGCTGCATAAAGCAAATCGGTGGCGTCCAAGAAAAAGTATCCAAGAGTTGATACAAGCAGTGAGGCGGAAATCAGAGCAATGCGCATAATAGAGGCACTTTGATAGGAAGACAATTGCAAATTTTCGTCCTCGATTTCTGCAATCTTTTTTACTCTTTTGCTAAACCATTTTAACGCTAATGGTATAATAATCAGCATAAAAAGCAGTATCGCTGATTTTATTGCAATAACAGCATTTTGATTGGTAATAATAATGTCGTTTTTAAACGAAAAATAACTTGTAACAGTTGTTAATATAGCTACAGCACAAATGCTTAAGAAAAACAGTTTTAATTTCTTTATTAATTTATCCATAATGTTTTAATTTTAAATGTCAAATTCCGCAAACGTACTCACAACTCATAACTGTACTTCACCCTGTTTACAATAGACCTGCCAAGCGTGATTTCGTCGGCATATTCGAGTGAGTCACCCACCGAGACGCCACGTGCAATAGTCGAAATATCAATGTTAAACTGAGCGAGTTTCTTGTATATGTACAAACAGGTGGTATCGCCTTCCATATCGGGGCTAAGGGCGAGAATAACCTCTTTGATGCCGCCACCAGCCACTCTGCTTACAAGCGAGGCAATTTCCAAATCGGTGGGGGATACGCCGTTCATAGGCGAAATCACTCCGCCCAAAACGTGATACAACCCTTTGAACTGCTGCGTGTTTTCAATAGCCATAACATCGGCAACATTCTCTACTACGCAAACAATGCTGTTGTCCCGTTTGTTGCTGTTGCATATTTCGCAAACAGTGTCGTCGCAAACATTATGGCAAATTTGGCAATGATTTACCTCCGTGCGAAATTTCAAAATTGCATTTCCCAGATTTTCAGATTCAATTAACTCATTTTTAAGCAGATAAAGTGCAAACCTAAGAGCCGTTTTTTTGCCTATTCCCGGAAGTTTAGAAAACTCCTCAACCACATTTTCGAGCAGAATAGACGGATATTTTTGTTGATTTATCATTTTTTGTTGTGAGAAAATTTTCTTTTATCACCTGCCATTTTTATTATCGAAGTAACCACATAAAAGAGTATGATAGTCGGCAAAGCCCGAACCTGTAATAAAATCAAAAACATTATTGAGTGGGCAACCAGCAGAATTTGCCAAAAATTTTCCTTTGCATTGAATGACTTGAATTTAAGAGAATACATCGGCAGATTGCAAACCAAAAGAAAGCACGAAAGCAGAATTAATCCTGTCAGTCCAATCGTAACACATTGACAATTACCGATTGACTGATTATAAGGGTACGCCAACCCTACCCAGAAAATTGCGTTTGCAGGGGTTGGCAGTCCAATAAAGGATGAGGTTTGCCGTTCGTCTATGTTGAATTTTGCTAACCTCAACGCCGAAAATGCGGCTATCAACAGCCCAACATACGCAAATTCCTGCAATCCGCTTGCTTTCAAAAGCGTACAAGCAACCACAGCAGGTGCCAACCCGAAACTTATCATATCTGCCAGAGAATCAAGTTCTTTGCCTATCGGCGAATATGCTTTGAGCAAACGCGCGGCAAAGCCGTCCAAAAAGTCAAATACGGCAGCCGCAAGCACCAAAATTACGGTGACGGTATAATCTGCATTGTAAGCAGACAGCACAGCAACTGAACCACAAAGTAAATTACAGATTGTCAATAAGTTGGGAATATATTTTTTCATCTATTATTTTTCTGCAAAGTTAAGTAAATTTTACTAATTTTGTATATAATCAAATTGAAGTTTAATAAATTGAAAATCAGGGTGAAAATATTTTATATACTAATTTTTTCAATGTTTTTTGTTATTCAGAATTTTGCTCAAAAAGAGTTTAAAATAATGAGTTACAATGTTGAAAATCTGTTTGATACCAAAGACGATTCTCTCTATAACGACAGCGAATATCTTTTTGGTGGGATAAGAGGTTGGAACTATGAACGTTACAGACAAAAATTGTCGAATATCGCCAAAGTGATTGTTGCCGTTGGGCAGTGGAGAGCACCTGCGATTGTGGGTTTGTGCGAAATTGAAAACGGAAACGTGCTTAAAGACCTGATTTACAAGACAGGACTAAATAACATTGGTTATCGCTTTATTCAATACGACTCGCCAGATGCGCGTGGAGTGGACGTTGCAATGCTCTATTTACCCGAATTTTTTAAGCCTCTATCTTCCCGTCCAATAAGGGTAGTTTTTCCAAATTCTACCTCCACAACACGCGATATTCTCTATGTTTGCGGCATAATCAACCATACGGATACGCTTCATGTGTTTGTCAATCACTTTCCTTCGCGGCTTGGTGGCGAATTGGAAAGTGCTGGCAGACGTGAAACAGCGGCTTCTGTGTTGCGTTCGGCAGTGGATAGCGTTTTTGTTGCAAATTCCAATGCTGCAATAGTGATTATAGGCGATTTTAACGATTATCCTGACAATGCCTCTATTACTAAAACGCTTAATGCCATAGATTTAGGTAAAAATATTGTTCCGTCTCAACTGTACAATTTGACATACCAAATACACCAACAAGGCAAAATAGGCACATACAAACATAACGGCGAATGGGGAATGCTTGACCAGATTATTGTATCGGGCGCATTGATTAACAATTCTTTAAGAACAACAGTATTGCCGTCAACCGTAGCAGTTTTTGCTCCGGACTGGCTTTTGGAAGATGATAAAACAGTAGGACTACGTCCGTTCAGAACGTACATAGGAATGACCTATAACAACGGCTACAGCGACCATTTGCCTGTGTTTGTGAAATTTATTACTAAAAATGAAGAACTTTTTAAAGAAACTGTGCAGGAGCAAACAAGAGAACGATAAGTTATTATTTTTTATTTACAATTCGTAATCATCATTAAAATGTCTGATTTCCTTATACTTAAAGCATCGGCAGGGTCGGGTAAAACATATAATTTGGCTCTGCATTACATTTTGCAATTGATTTTGAACGGTCAAAATGCTTTCCGTCAGATACTTGCGGTTACTTTTACCAAAGATGCCACAGAGGAGATGAAAATGAGAATTTTAGAAAATCTTTATGCGCTTGCCTGCGGTTTGGATAAGGATTTTTTGAAAAATATTAAGTTGCAAATGCCTGATAATAAACAAAAAACCGATGAAGATATACAAGAAATTGCTCAAAAAGCGTTGATAAATATTTTGCACGACTACAATAGATTTAATGTTGGTACAATTGACAGTTTTTTTCAACGTGTTTTGCGAAATTTGGCAAGAGAACTTGGCAAAGGCTCAAAGTTCAACACAGATTTGAACTGCGAAAAGGCTATTGCCGATGCAGTGAGTGCCACTATTGACAAATCAAACAAAGATACCGAACTTTTGGGCTGGATAGAAGATTTTATTGATGAAAAAATTCAAGACGGCAAAAAGTGGCGTATAGACAAGGATTTAAACTCTTTTGGCAGGCATATATTTGACGAAGAGTTTTTGCAAAAGCACCAAACTTTATCACATACAATCAGCCAAAACCCTGATATTCTGAAAAATACAATTAAAGAGTGTGAAAAAATCAGAAATATCTTTATTAAACAAATTGACAGTTTTGTTAATAATTTCAAGCAAATCAACCAAAAATACGGATTGAGCGGAAACGAATTTTTCCGTAGATTTATTACAGCGTATTACAATAAATTAAGTCAAAAAACATTTGATGATGATGATTTATTAACGCAGTACGTAAAAAACGGGTTGGATAACGCAGAGAGTTGGTTTACCAAACAAAGTGAGTTTAGAGAGCGTCTTTTGCCTGTTGTAGAACTGGAACTTATGCCTTTGTTGCAAGAAACGGAAAAATTTAGAAACGATAACCTGTCTGATTATAACTCGGCTGTTATGTATCTGAAAAATATTTTTTCACTGGGGTTAATAAATTTTATTTCGGATGAGATCGACTCCCAAAGCAAGGACAACAACCGATTTATGCTGCAAAATACGGCGGTTTTGCTCGCTTCAATGATGAGTTCGGAGCAAAATTCAAATTCAGAATTTATTTTTGAGAAAATTGGTGCTGAAATTCAGAACGTTATGATTGACGAATTTCAGGACACATCTGTTCTGCAATGGAAAAATTTTCATTCTTTGCTGTTGGACATCATCGCTTCGGGCAGTTTTTCGATGCTCGTAGGAGATGTAAAACAGGCTATTTATCGGTGGAGAAACGGTGATTGGCGAATACTTAATAATATTGACAATGAGTTTGTTATGGCAAAGATACGCTCATTAGATACCAATTACCGAAGTTCAAAAAACGTGATTGAGTTCAACAATTCCGTTTTCAAAATTATGTCGTCCAAACTTTCACAGGAGTATGTCAGTCTTTGCCACGATACTTTGAACAACCCTTTTGAAAAGGCGTACAGCGATATAACACAGGTAGTTGCAAAGCAAAACAGTGCTGGTTTTGTGTCGGTTGATTTCTTCGACAGGGACGAATACAAAAATGTTGCAGAACATCTGATTGAGGTTTTTGAGCAACTTTGTCAAAAAAATTATCCTGCAAGTAAAATTTGCATTTTGTGTAGAGATAACAGACAGATTATCAAGGTTTCAGAGCAACTAAAAGAGATTGCCAACAATGAAAAATATGCTCATTTAAAAGCAAAAAACTACTTCAATTTGGTATCGAACGATGCCTTTCTGCTCTCTGCATCAAGTGCTGTAAAGATAATTATTTCTGCTCTTCAAGTTGTTGAAACACAGAATAAAATTGCGGCAGCAGAGTTGTATTTTTTGTGGAAAATTTTTTACAGTTCAGACGAAAATATTGATTTATCCAAAGTAGATATTGAGAGGATTTTTGACGAATTTCCTGATGGATTTAAAAAAGAAAAGTTAAAAAAACTTAGAGAGAAGTCTTTATATAAACTTATCAATCAGTTAATTATAATTTTCAATTTACATCAAACACAACAATCGGCATATCTTTTTACCTTTTTGGATTGCGTGTTGAATTATCAGCAAAAGAACAATTCGGACATAACAAGTTTTTTGAAATATTGGGAGGATGAACTTAATTATCAGAAAGTTAGCAGCAATTCCTCTTTGTCGGGCATTAGAATTATGACCATCCACAAGTCGAAAGGGTTGGAGTTCAACACCGTGATAGTGCCCTTTGTAGATGGTGCTATTACGGGTAAAACCGGTGCTTCGGATACCATTATCTGGTGCGAGCCCAAACAGTTTCCATTCGATTTGCCTGTTTTTCCAATTCAGTACAGCAAGCGAATGGGAAGGTCTTATTTTGCTAAAGAGTATGTAAATGAAACAGTTATGCTCTATATGGATACCCTTAACGTCTATTATGTGGCTTTTACCCGTGCAGTTGAAAATCTGTTCGTTTTTGCTCAAAATCCCCCTAAATCAAGTAAAACGATTACCATAGAAGCGATTTTTAGCGATGCTTTGGAAGCGAAAAACGGATACCTTTCAAATGGGCAACTTGCCTTGTATAATGCAGAGGGCGAGAAAGAAAGTACTAATCCTTTCAAAAACAAGCAGTTTGATGCTGTTCAAGCCAATTTTTCGGGTCAAAAAGATTTTATGGATAACAGTTTTTTTGTACAGTCAAACTCGTCTACAGCCTTTATTACGAGTCAAGAAGAGCAAAAAAAGACATACATTGTCTATGGCAATGTTATGCACAGAATTTTTGCAAATATTTTTACCGAAAATGATGTTGAAACTGCCGTGGATACGCTAATTTTTGACGGCACGATTTCGAATAGTGAACGACAAAGATATATCAACGATGTAAAAAGTGCCATTTCGGAATCAGGCGTAAGTAATTGGTTTAACGGCACTTATAAAACAATCAATGAACGGGATATTTTAACTGCAACGCCACAGAAAACTCTCAAAATTTATCGACCTGACAGGGTTATGATTTCCGATGATTTGGTGATGGTGATTGATTACAAGTTTGGACGAAAATCTCCCGCACATTCGCGCCAAATCTCTAACTACATAACTACATTAAAATCAATGAATCACAATAATATCGAAGGGTATATCTGGTATGTAAATGAGAGGGAAGTTGAAAGGGTTTTGTTCAACCCTACGGGTTGATGTATTGGTAGCCTTCAGCTGTAAGTTTCACTCACGGTTATTAACATTCTGTCCTATGGACATAAATGCAATTATCACGCAAAGTCCACATTGTTCATTATTCATTATTTTTGCCCTAACGGGCAAGCCGTTATCTATTGCCAATCTCTTCCTGACTTCGACGGTCAAAAATCACAAAGCAATATCATTCAATGACTTACCAAAACAGCGAGCCACTACACTTTTTAATTTTCGAGTAATTGATAAGGCACTAAACTTCGGTGTTTTTTCATTGCTTGATATATTGTTTGTATGTCTTTTGACGTTTTGGCAGGCAAAACATATCGTTTCTGTTTTTTCGGGTCAATAAGGATACTTTCCTATGCAGACCACAGTTCTTCGCTGATTCGTGCTACCGAAAAACGTTCTTTGGTCTCGGTTCTGATGATATGTTGCAAAAAACGTATCAGCGAAAATGCCACAAAACAAACGGCTATGTGAGAGAGTATCCTGTTTGCAGTCCAGTGAAAGACAGGT
>JAITNR010000119.1 GCA_031290375.1 Prevotellaceae bacterium
TTTATTTTTTGTTTTTTAATTGATTGGCTTTTTCTTCTAAGTGCACAAACCTGTCAAAATCGCTCTGAAATAGCTGGTCTTGTACAATACGGTATTTTTCAAACTCCGATTCGGCAAACGATTTGGCAATTTCGTGAGTAACTTTACCTGAATCATTCAAAATTTCTTCTTCATTAAATTGCAGAAAGGCATTGAGTCGTTTTTTCCAGTCCTCCATTGTCATCGGGATATGGCGGCGGGTTTGATATTCGGCATAATCAAGATACATCGTTACAATCCGCTCCAGATTGTCCAATTCATCGAGCTGAAGGTAATTTTTGGCAATGGAAACATCGTATTTCTGAATTTTGCCATCGGGAAAATTTTCCCATGACGTCAAGCCCATAAACTGTTTTTTGTGGTTGGCACGTTTCACAATTAATTCTGCCGCTGTATGCCTGTGAATGGCATAGTGCATTTTGTTTTGAACGGTGGCAAAAAAGTTACGGGTTGTCTTTGCCGTAGCGTCATAATCCAAGGCTGTAGCATATAAGTCGGTGATTTTCTGATAAAATCGGCGTTCAGAAATGCGAATTTCGCGGATTTTTTCGAGCTGCCGCTCAAAATACAGCTCCGAAAGAATTGTGCCGCCGCCTTTCAGCCGCTCCACATCCATTACCCAGCCTTGAATGGTATAATCCTTTACAATGGCGTTTGCCCACTTGCGAAACTGTACTGCACGGTCGTTGTTTACCTTAAATCCTAACGCAATAATTGCCTGTAAATTATAGTGATTGACTTCGCGTTGAACATCTCTGTTTCCCTCTTTTTGAACTATTAGGAATTTCCTAATAGTTGCCCCCTCGGACAATTCGCTGTCGGCAAAAATATTTTTCAAATGCTCATTTATTGTTGCCACATCAACATCATACAGCGTGGCTAACAACTTCTGTGTTAGCCAAATATTTTCGTTTTCGTAGCGCATTTCAATACTTTGCGGGTTGTCGCCGGTGGCAGCCACAAACGTAAGATATTCAGCCGCAGAAGAGCGAATATTGATACCTTTTTCACTATTGTTTTTATCCATTTCTAACTTAATTCTTAATTAAAGCAGCATTTCCAATATATCCATTGAGGTTAAATTTTCCCGCAAGTTGATATTATCCAAGCCCATATTTAGGTCGGCATTCAAAACGCGGTTCTTGTCTTCTTTAAGCGTTCGTAAAATAGTTTCAAACCGTTCCCGCGACACGCCGAACTGTCGATAAACGCCTTCGGATTGTTTAGTATCGTACAACTCTGAAACCGTTAAAGCATATCGTTTCTTGCTTTCTGCATAACGATAAAGCGAATAGGCGACGGCGACAGGGGAAATGTCGTTGTAGGGCTGACGTGAAATAGTATCTACAGCGTTCCCTTTTGCAACAATTATTCCTTGTTTAACTGTGTTGCCAATTATGCTTTGTTCTTTAATTCCGAACATACTGCATAAAGCACCTAACGGATTACTTAATGTAGCCTCAGAGATACCAACAAACACGGGTATCATTAATTCCAATATCTCTTTTTTGGAATAAGTACGGTTAAAAACGATATTTTTGGTGTAAAACTCAACTATTTTAGAGTTGTGTGCGAGATTTACCCACATTATTTCCCAAACAGTTGTAGGATTGTTACTAAATCCATTTTTTAATAAAGTACCGGTTTTTGATATTTTTTTATCGGAAATATTAAGTATTTCCGCCTCTCTAAACCAATTAAGGCAAGCAGGAATCATCTTTGTGCCAAGAGAATTATTTCCTTCAAAATAATCTTCCGAGTTATTAAAGAAATCTGATACCCAGTTTTCTTTCATTCCAAATGTGGAATACTTATCAATACCTGACGTTTTCATTTTGCTATTTTTTATATTTCCTTCTGATATGTTTATCGAATTTGCCATCACACAACCTCTTTCTTTGAAGTCCAAACATTTATGACAATGAATACATTTTTTTGCATCAACTGAAACCAAAGGTACAACTGAAAGTGCACCTGTCGGACATTCAACTTCACAAGTTTCACAATGAACACAATAGGTTGTTTTGTATAAGACACGTTTAATATGTCCCTGTAAAAGTATCTCATCTCCAATATTCTCAAAAATAATTATTTGCTTATCATCATTTGTCTGTATTGTAAAATGATAGATGCCTTTTTTGTACTTTAGCTCTCCGTTTATCAAATTATTTTCTTGACTGATTTTGATTTTACCCAAAACATTTAACCATATAAGCAAATTTTCTTTTGGTGCAATCAAAACCGCTTTAAAATCGGGGGTTGTTGAAATAATGTCCAATCTTGATTTTTCAGGATTGCTTGTTTTCCCACCTGAACGAAGTTTCCAATTTCCTAATTTAACGTATTCTTTTTTAGTATTCTCATTGGTTATTCCCAATAATGGTGTTTTTTCAATAATGTTTGAAACAAACGGATTTATACTATCGGGATATTTTTTTGCAACAATATGTTCTGACCAATCGGAAGAATACGGACAAATAGAACACCCAACACGCCACAATCCATTTCTATACCCTTGATTAATGGATAACTGTCGCATAAACAAATATAAATAAATCTCTGTTGCGTTCCAATCAAAAATGGGTCGAGCATTAACAACATTGTTGTGCTTTACGCCTTTTCCTATTCTATCATATAAAGCACGGCGATTGCTTTCTTCAGCTCTTACGCCCTCAAAAACTAATACATTCGGCTGTTTTCCTGTTCCGTGTACTTCTTTCAAAAGGCGATACAACGGTGCTGTTTTCATCACACCACAACACCATCGGTGCATACGGCTCGGCGACCCCATTTTATCCCAATAATACAGCACATCTTGGTGGTTTTTGGATAAATAAAACCTTAAATCAGGATATTGCTTTTGATAAAATGTTTTTGTCTGCTCATATATTTCCAATGAAGGCGGAATTTCGTATCCAGTATCGGAATAAATAACCAAGAAATCATTTGAAGGAATAACTCTCGAAACCAAATCCAAAACCACTTGGCTGTCTTTTCCACCCGAAAATGAGGCAATAAACATTTCGATTTTAGTGTTTAGTATTATCTGCTTTCCTTGTTTTTCGGCTTCCAATAATGGCATAATATCAAAGCTGTCGCAATCTTCCTTAATCACGGCATATTTTTCTTTTAATTTCTTTTCTTGTGTGTCTGCCAATCTTTGAAAATCAACTTCTTCCGCTGTTTTATCGCCTGCCTGCTTTTGCCTATATCGGCGATATTGTGTATTTATAAATTCCATTGCTTCATATTCCGACAGAAACATAGCAGTTTCGTTTTTTTCGCAAAGCAAATTTATATCAATCGGTTTCAATGTTAATTTTTCGCCTGCATCGGTAAAAATCAGTTGCGGGTCATCGTAGATATTTCCGCCACGTGCTTCCAAAACCATTTCTCCACAATAGAAATAACGCCTATCACAAGCCCAGAGCAAGGGTTCTTTGGTTTTTGGGTACTTCCAGTATTTATCCAAGCCCAATAAATCCAACTCTTCGAAAAAAACCGGACGAGGCGGTACATTCAGCACTTCGTCTGATGACTTCATCACGAGCAACACCCCATTATTTTCTTTATCCCAAGTTATTTTGAACATTTTTTATCGGAAGTTTAGGCTTTGATTTACTATCTGTTCCACACTTTTTGTTGTCTGCGCAATAGTATTATCGTCGTAGTTGTATGCAATAGTATCATTATCATTTGCATCTAACGACAACTTTTTCGTCTTGTAGCAAATGTATTTGCCTCCTCCCGACTTCTCTATATATTCTAAAATTTTACCCATATAAAATAAACGTGCAAAGGTACGAAAAAATTCTCAACTTGCTAATAAAACGGTATATAAAGATAAGAAACCATAATATAGTGGGGATAAAAAGCCTTTACATGTCAATAACTAACAAGCAAGGGCAGGAGCTTCCACTTATTGCAATGATATTACTTTTTTCGATAATTTCCGTGTGCAATACGCTCAATTTGGTGTGAACTCAAATATCTTTCTACTTGTTTTTACTTACGTGATTTTCGGCTGCACTCGGCATAGCCCGAACGAGTTCGGCTCTGCTCTCGCTTGCATGAAAATACCTTTTTAAATTGTTCCCATTTCTTTGAAATTTATAAGGTGAATACTGATTTACTTGACCTTGACTGCCGGTAAGCGGAATTGCTAACTTTGCATACTCTTTTTTCGGGCAAAAGAAAAGCAGTAATAAACTGAATTACTACTGCCAAAACATCTAATTTAAGAAAGATTATCTATCTCAGTCTCCAATTTTCAAAACCAGCGATAAAATTCACTTTACCGCTGGTTATATTTTATAAAGTAGAGTTTACAAGAAATTACTCATCCCCATCTTCACCCGAAAACATATCTGTTTCAAAATAATCGTTGGCAAAATTTTTAAAACCCTGTTTGTCGTTTTTGTACATCGGACTTTCACCACTGCTCAATCTGTGAAATGTTGCCTTTACTTCATTGATATTTACTGCATCAGGTATGCCGTCAGGGAAATGGGCTTTGATAATGTCTATAATCTATATCTGGTTGTATTTCAGCCTTATTTGGTGTTTCTTCCTGCGATTTTTCAGTAGCAGTTGCAGTTTCTCTGTTTGCAAGGTAATAAACATACAAAGTACGCAGATTAACAT
>JAITNR010000133.1 GCA_031290375.1 Prevotellaceae bacterium
TAAATTTATATTATTACGTAAATACGTGTATGCAAAGGTAGATAAAAAAATGACACAAACAAATGTTTATGCCACTTTTTTTACATGTTACGTATTTTTAGGGCGGAGTTAGGGTTTAACATCAAATTATTACAGTTTAACAAACTTGCCCGATTTGTTTTTTAGGCAAAATTTTCTATGTTCCTTATAATCAATAAGTTACACGCATTTTTCAGTTTGATAAATTTACACTATTTGAAGTAGCCCTATAAAATAGCACCTCAAAAAAGCACCCCGTTACTGTTACTAAGATGGCATTCGTAAGTATTTACAAAAATTTGGTAAAATTTCGTTCAACGGATCCAGAACAAAGTTTCTTAAATGCAGTCTTGGGTGCGGCAGAGTTAAATTTTTGGTTTTCAGTATTTTATTGCCGTAAAAAAGTAAATCAATGTCAATAATCCTGTCAAAATGCACGCCGTTGATTGATTTTGTGGTTCTGCCTAAAATTTTTTCTATTTTTTGGGTTGCCTTAAACGCTTGATAAACAGATAATTTTGTATTTACCAAAACAACTGAATTTAAAAAATAATTATCCGATACAAAACCAACAGGTTCGGTACGGTAAAATCCTGAAATTTTATCCGCCGAACCTATTTTGCTGTTTATCAGTCTAATAGCATTATTCAGGTTTGCGTCCCTATCGCCCAAATTGGAGCCTAATGCCAAGACAAGTTTCATTGATAACTAATTTATGTTATACACTTCAACCCAATCTACCTGCAATCTGCCTGCAGACGCATGTTTTTTATCAGGAATAAATGAATTGAAAACAGGGAACAGATTTTGAAAATGCTGTCTATGTTTTGTTCTGAACACTTCCAAATTATTAATTTTCCAAATAAGTTCATTATTGAGACAGTACAGCGAAAATATGTGATAATTGGAGAGATTAAGCCCTGAAATTTTGGTTGAACAATATTTGCCTTCGTAGTCATAAACTCCTGCTTCAATCGTTCTTTTGCCATTGGTTTTGGCTATGTTGATGTGCGGCAATTTTTCGCCGCCTGACAGCCAGAATGCGTGAACAGGTGAGCCTTCAAAGCGGATTTTGGCACGGATTAAACTGTAAGGCTGTTCTATAAAATTGTGTCCATTGATGATGTCAGACGAAAAGTTGTACTCTTTTTCTACAAAGCCCTTTGTTGTGTCCCATGCAGCCGATTTTGTTTTCTGATGTTTGGTTGAAATGGTTAAGGCGTTGCCGCTGTGAATGTTTTTGCCGCCTGCATTTGCTTGAAGTTCATTCAAAAAGGAATGTACAGACTTCAAATTTTTATTTGCATAACAAAAACCTGCTTCCCATTTGGATTCATCAAGATTTTTCCACTTAAAATTATCTTTTACAATGAGTTGCTGTTTAGCAATCTCTTCAAATTTTTTGGGGTCTGTTGAGAAGAAGAATTTGCCTTCTTCGCTGTCCACAATTTTGAAAAATGTCTGTTCGATTGCATATTGTTCGGTTTTTTCCCAACGATTTTTGTCCGCCCAAAAAGCGTTTGACTTTTTAAACTCTTCGGTAAAAATTTTTTCTTTCAAATTTTCATACTCCGACACTGGTACAGAGTTGTGAAAACGGGCATAGTTCCTGTATTCATCTGACTTTTCAAACTTTTTAAATATCTGCAAGGTCGGCGATTTTCTGACTTCAAGTTTATTGCCGAGTTTGAGGTAATCTTCGGTGTCCTTGAAGTTCAAAAATGCCACTAATTCTTTGCTTTTCAATGTTTTGAAATATGCATGGAGTTTGCCGTTTGAAACCAGCTTTTTGTATTCCCTCATATCAAGATACTCCTGTGTATCACTGTATTTTCTGTTTTTTAAAGTTTTTTTATTCTCTTTAAAATCGGCAGATTTGACCACCTCAAAGAGTTTCTGATACTCCTGATAAGTATCCGACTCGGCAAATTTCCTGTAGCGCAGAAAATCAGCAATTAACTGTTTTTCTTTTGCTTCCATTTTTTCGGCAGTTTCAAAGCCGCCAAAAAGTTTTTTAAAAAAGAGGTTCATAATAGATTTGGTATTTTAGGTTTATGATTTGCGATTTTGAATTTTGTCTCACTCCAGACTTTCAATTTTTGTAATTGTTTCCTCCGCATCACCGGTAACAATCAGGTTGTTTTTTCTGTTTTGATAGCCGAGGTTTTCATGTTGCATCTTTTTTGTTTGCAAAATTGTGCCTTCAAAATAATTTTTAAAATTAACAAGAAAAATCTTCTTGTCAAAATATCCGAGTTGCCCCGATGTAATTGTGTCGTAAAACTCGTCCAAAGTGCCATAGCCTCCGGGCAGAACTATAAAAATATCTGAGATTTCCTTTAATTTTGCCTTTCTTGCGTTCATATCCTCAACCACAATCTGCTCGGAGGGCAAATTGCTCTCTCTGCCTGTCTCAACAAGCAGTTTTGGGATTACGCCAATCACCTGTCCGCCGTCATCTCTTGCAGCCTGAGCCACAGAGTCCATCAAACCGCCGGTTGCTCCGCCATACACCAAAATATGATTGTTTTTGGCAATAAATCCACCGATAATCTTCGCTTGCTCTTTTAATTCTTCTTTTACTGACGGACTTGACGCACAATAAACACAAATTTTCATCTCTATTTTTCTTCAATTAATTCAGTTGCAAATTTAATATTTTTTTTTGCAATAATATGCTTTTTTAAGTAATTAATTAAAATAATTTTTGTACTTTTGTATCGCTCTTTTTGCGTAAAATTAAATAATCAAGTACAATGGACTATATATTTTCAGATTGTGTAACATCGTTTCGCTCGTCTGCTATTAGGGATTTGATGAGCCTTGCTACAAGAAGCGACATCATTTCTTTTGCGGGTGGAATGCCGGGTAATGAACTTTTTCCTGTGGAAGATTTAAGAGAAATGTCTCAAAATTTCACCCGTAAAGAGTGGGAAGAGGCAATGCAATACGGACCAACACCTGGTAATCCGGGTCTTCTTGCTGCATTGAAAGAATTTTTAAGAAAAAGAAACTTTCCCGTTAATACCAATGAATTGATTATCACAACGGGTTCGTTGCAGGGGTTGAACATTATAGCCAAACTCTTTGTTAATCCGGGAGACACTGTTGTTACAGAAAACCCTGTGTTTATAGGTGGAGTGTCGGCTTTTCTTTCCTATCAGGCAAATATTGTGGGTGTTGATATTGACGCTGACGGCATTGATATTGAGAAACTTGGAGAGGCAGTCAAACTTAATCCGAAACTGCTGTATATTACGCCGAATTTTCACAATCCGGCAGGCACGGTTTACAGTCACCAACGGCGTGAACAACTGCTCGAAGTTATGAGAGGCACAGGCATTCCAATTATCGAAGACGATGCCTACGGCGAACTCTATTTCGACGAAAAAAGTTACCACACTTCCCGTCCGATAAAGACGTGGGCTGACAGGGAAATGGACGGTCAAATACTTTATACAGGCTCGTTTTCAAAGATTTTTGGACCCGGATTGAGAGTAGCGTGGGCATTGGTGCCTCCTGCAATTTGCGACAAAATGCAGATTTGCAAACAGAGTATGGATGCCTGTACACCTGCAATATCGCAGGTTTTTGCACAAAAATTTATAGAAACAGGCAAAATTGAAACTTATATCAACTCGCTCAGGACTGTGTACAGAAAAAGATGTAATTGCACATTGCAAGCGATTGATAAATATTTCCCCAAAGAAGCAACTTTTGTAAAACCACAAGGGGGGTTCTATCTCTGGATAAAAATGCCGCAAGGTGTTGATGAAGAGGTACTTTTCAAAAAGGTAATAGAACGTGGAGCTGTGTTTGTGCTCGGCAGTGTTTTCCATCCCGATGCCCAAAAAAACGGGTATATAAGGATTTCGTACTGCAACACCCCAGAGGACCAAATCGACAGCGGTATTAAAATTATCGGCGATGTGTTAAAAGAGTTGATGACAAAGTAATTAATAATTAGGAATAATAGGAAGCCTGCAATGACGGCACTTTTGTTGTTTTTCAGGTTAAATATACGATATTCATTTTGGTATTATTTATATTTGCATTGCTAAAATTTGTCGGCTTATTATTTTTCAGATGGTTTGGTGAAAATTATTCCGGAACAGTGACACTGACGCTATCAACGACCTTTTCCTCGTAATCATCTTCTGCTTCAGCATAAATTTCGCTCAATGGTTTTTGATAACATTGTTTGAATTGCATTGTTTTCGGGTCATACAGAATGGCATATTTGTATCCGTCTTTTTGCAGATTTTCGTATATGATACCGTTATTGTGTGCTTTTATCAATGTTTCGCTGTCCATATAAATCAGTGCATTTCTCGCCACAAGAATATCCCTACCGCAACAACTATTACCATCAATACACTGCTGATGACAAGTATTGTTTTCAAGCCTTTTTTACCCTTGTTTTTGGTCAAAATAAATTCGTGTTTCAATACTTTTTCTGTTTTTCTTTCTATTTCTTCGTTCATAGTTTGTTGTCGTTTTCTGTAACCTAAAAAATGGTTTTTTTAGTTTTGCAAAATTAATAAAAAATAATCAATCAAAACTATATTTTATTTCAACCCCTTCACTTTCAATGTTTTGTTTTGCAGCAAATTGCTGCGTACATCGGTGCACTGGTGAATTACTTTGAGTTTCCAATTGGCATCGACACCGTAAATTATTGAGTCGGACTGCAATGATCGACACCAGACACTCAACGTTGTATCCAGTTTTTCGTAGTGAATGTCTGCCATGTCCAGCAACGAATGAAACACCGCTTCTGTCGATTTTACTTTGGCACCGTTAGTTTGTAAGGCAGCCACTTTTTGAGGATATTTTTGATTATAACTGTCTGATGTCCAGATAAACACAGGCACGTGATACTCATATTCACTGCCTGCATAAGTGCCATGAAGTATCATATTACGGTTGTCATCAAAGAGGTTTTCGCCGTGGTCGGCAACGTAGAACAAAACCGCCTTATTTCCGAATGACCTCAACATTTCAATGGTATTTGCAATGAAAAAGTCGGTATAGAGAATGGCGTTATCGTAAGTATTGAGAATTAACGGACGGTGAAATTTGTCCATTAAACGCATATTAAAATTGCCCTCTAACGCCGGTTGGAACTGTGCAAAAGTTTCGGGATAACGCAAATTGTACTTAAAATGGCAACCCAACGAGTGTAACACAATAAATTTCTTAGGGTGTGCATCATCTGTCAGCAACGGCATGGCACACGAAAGCAGGTCCATATCGTATTTGGTATTGTCGCCGATAAAGTGCGGTTCGTAAAATTCATAGTTGCAACTGGCAGCGATACGGCGTAAAAAATGGTTGCCAAAACTCTGATTGGCAATCCACGCCGTATAAAAACCCGCCTCTGCAAATGCCTCTACTATTGATTTTTCGTTGTAACGGGCATCAGGCGTTTGTGGTGTGGCACGTGTAAGCATAAAGGGCAACGACACCGCTGTTAAGTTTGCCACCGAATATATGCTGTCAAACGAAACAAGATTTTCGATTTGGCTCAGATAAGGTGTGGTGTTGCGTTCATAACCGTTGATGCCGAAGTTGCCGTAACGCGCTGTTTCTCCGATAATCAAAACGTAAGTTTCGGGGTCGTCATCTGTTTTTGGGTCAATACCAAACGAGAAATCTCCCAATCTGTTCTGTTCCCTGTTGATGATGATATTTGAAGATATGATGTTGCCCAACGCTATATAAATATTGAGCGGAAAAACATTTTTTTGCCTCAATAGCAGGTCATCTTGTTTGGCTCGCGCATATTCAAGCGGCAGCCAACGCTTGTTTGGATTATAACTAATCAAATGAGGTATCAGCAGACCTGTAAAAAAGACCAAAAAAGCGATAGCCAACAGAATACGCCATTTTTTGTTGAAAAGATAGATGTTGAGAATTTTTTTTGCCCACAAAAAATAATAAGTTGCAATATAGATTATGTAGAGCAATATCGCGGGCCACAGAGTGACAGACATATCAACAAATTCATTCCATTCCGACATGAGCAGAGTATGAACATAAAGGATAGACGATGTTTCGTTGTACATAAACAGGTGAGACAACTCCACCAATGCCAAAAAAAGCAACACACTTTGAATGGCAAAAAACGCCCGTGCCCGCAACACCAAAGCAGGTAACAAAAACAATGACACCGCTACCATACTATAAACAAGACGCGAACCCATCTGTTGCAGGTCGTTAGCAAAAAGGCAAGCACAGATGTTAGGCAGCAACAGCATCACGCTCAAAATGGCGACATAGAGGTAATGTTTGGATGTTTCTTTGGATTTCACTCTCATTCTTCACGTCTGATTTTTGCCCCAATAGAATTGAGCCTTAGTTCAATATTTTCGTAGCCTCTGTCGATTTGGTCTATATGACCTATCCTGCTTGTGCCGTCTGCACTCATAGCGGCTATCAGCAGGGCTATTCCTGCACGAATATCGGGGGAAGCCATATTGTTTGCTCTGAGTGTAAACTGTCTGTTATGCCCAATTACAACGGCTCTGTGAGGATCACAAAGTATAATCTGTGCCCCCATATCAATCAATTTATCAACAAAAAACAGGCGACTTTCAAACATTTTTTGATGTATCAGCACACTGCCCTTCGCCTGAGTGGCAACCACAAGCATAACACTCAGCAAATCAGGAGTGAGACCGGGCCAGGGGGCATCGGCAATAGTCATAATAGAGCCGTCCATAAAGGAGTCTATTCTGTATGAATCCTGTGCCGGAATGTGGATTGAGTCGCCCTTTTGCTCAATCTCTATGCCCAAACGGCGAAAGCTGTCGGGGATAATACCAAGTTTGTCGCAGGCTACATCTCTGATTGTGAGCGAACTCTTTGTCATAGCTGCCATTCCGATAAACGAGCCAATTTCAACCATATCGGGTAGGACTTTGTGTTTGGCAGAGTGTAGCTCTTCTACTCCCTCGATTGTGAGCAGGTTTGAGGCTATTCCCGAAATTTTTGCACCCATATTGTTCAGCATAACACAAAGTTGCTGCAAATATGGTTCGCAGGCGGCGTTATAGACGGTAGTTTTCCCTTCTGCCAATACGGCAGCCATAAGAATATTAGCCGTCCCCGTAACCGATGCCTCATCAAGCAGCATATACGAGCCTTTGAGCGTTTTCACACTCATTTCAAAGGCTCGATTTTTGGGGTCATAACTGATTTGTGAGCCAAGTTTCTGTAACCCGATAAAATGCGTGTCGAGCCGTCTGCGTCCTATCTTGTCCCCACCCGGCTTGGCAAAGCGTACCTTTTTTATCCTTGCCAACAGAGGAGCTATCAGCATTACAGACCCTCTCAATTTTGAGCACTTTTCCAAAAATGCTTCGCTGTCCAAAAAGTCTTTATCCAATTCTTTTGCACAAAATTTATAAGTCCCTTTGGACAAGACAGTTACTTCTACTCCAATATCCTGTAACAGTTTGATAAGATTTTGAATATCAAGTATCTCAGGTATATTTTCGATAATTACTTCCTCTTTTGTCAGAACAGTAGCGCAAATTGCCTGTAATGCCTCATTTTTAGCACCTTGCGGGGTAATTTCACCATTCAACTGGTGTCCGCCTTCAATTACAAATGTTGCCATTCAATTAATAATTAACAGTTAATAAACAATAATGCAACAAAGCTACTAGTCCGCAGGACTTGAATATGAATAACTTTCTGCAAGACCGAAGTCGCAACGGGGAATAATAACGCCTTCCGACTTCGTAGGAGTTTAGCCTTCTTAATATGCAAAGATACAAAATATTTTATACAAACACTATTTTTTTTATATTTTGGCTCATAGCACGCATTAAAAGCATGATTATCATATAATTTTAAAAATAAAATTCTTACAAAGCAGTGAAAATCTGTCCCGTCCTAAAAATCTGTAACGGTTTTTTAGGACGACACACCCCCCAAAAAATCGGACAACTCTCCTTCCAAGCTTCTCCGATTTTCGAGAAAAAATATTATTGTTGTTAGTTCCTGTAAGGGCTATAAAAGCTATAAATCCCTTATAGCCCTTAAAGGAAACATACCAACTGCTTCGAGGAAGCTTAAGGATTCACTGCTCCTGACTTCGACGGTCAAAAATCACAAAGTACTATTACTCAATGGCTTACCAAAACAGCGAGCCACTACACTTTTTAATTTTCGAGTAATTGATAAGGCACTAAACTTCGGCGTTTTT
>JAITNR010000162.1 GCA_031290375.1 Prevotellaceae bacterium
CCTTCCGACTGCAAATACTCCCCCATGGAATAAATACTTACGGTAGTTGTTTCGTATTCTTTTACTTCCGAATACTCTTTTCCATTGTAAATCGCACAAAATATACTATCTTTGTGCACATCTAAGCCACATACTTTCTTCATATTGATTATTATTTAAGTTTATTCGTCAAAGATGAGAAAGTGGTGGCTTTTTTGAAAATATTCGGCAAAAATCACCGAACGGAACGAAGTGGAGTGAGGTGTTTTACCGAATTTTTATTGGTCTGTGTATATGTGAGAACTTTTATGTATATTTGCAAAAAGTTAATTAAACAGGCTGTATGTATCTAATAGTCTGAAAAATATTATGTCTGAAAATTTAACAAAATTGCATAAAGCAGGGTTCGTGAATATTGTGGGTAATCCCAATGTGGGCAAATCCACTCTGACGAACGCCTTGGTGGGCGAGCGGATTTCTATTATCACTTCAAAGGCACAAACAACAAGACACAGGATTATGGGCATTGTCAATGGCGAAGATTTTCAAATAGTCTTTTCCGACACGCCCGGTGTGCTGAAGCCTAACTACAAGTTGCAGGAGTCGATGAGGGAGTTTTCTGATTCCGCTCTCTCTGACGCTGATGTTTTACTTTACGTTACCGATGTGATTGATACTGCGGATAAAAATGCCGATTTTTTGGAAAAAGTTAAATCCAATCCAAGTAAAATTATTCTAATTATCAATAAGATAGACTTGATTGATGAACAAAAACTAATTGTTTTGGTGGAAAATTGGAAAAAACTGTTGCCAAATGCTGAAATTTTTCCCATATCTGCCACTCAAAATTTTGGCATAGACCAACTTCTGAAAAGAATAATTGAGTTTCTACCTGAGTCGCCACCGTTTTTTGACAAAGATGCTCTAACTGATAAGCCCGAACGTTTTTTTGTGAATGAAATCATTCGAGAGAAAATTCTTTTGAATTATGAAAAAGAAGTACCGTACAGCGTGGAAGTGGCTGTAGAAGAGTTTAGAGAGGAAGAAAATATTATTAGAATTGGTGCCGTAATTTTTTGCGAACGGGACAGTCAAAAGGGAATAATTATTGGTAAAAACGGCTCTGCTCTCAAAAAAGTTGGGGTAGAGGCACGAAAAGAGATTGAGGCACTTTTTCTCAAAAAAGTTTTTCTACAATTGTTTGTAAAAGTGGAAAAAGATTGGCGAAACAAAGAGAACAAACTCAGAAATTTCGGTTATCAAATCACCCATAAATGATATTAAAATCAATGGTAATTAATTAATGAAAAAAAATTAATAGTGGAGGGCTATTCGGTATTGTATTGTTAATTTTGTATTTAGGCATAACATTTCATATTTTGCAAAAAAAATAACAATAACTATCTGAAAATGTGATATCTAACAATCTAATTTCTAAAGAATGAAAATCGTTTACATGGGGACGCCCGACTTTGCCATTAAGCCGCTCGAATTGTTGCTTGACAATGGTTTTGATGTCGTGGGCGTGGTAACAATGCCCGACAAGCCAGCAGGTAGGGGACACAGAATACAGTTTTCGGCTGTAAAGCAGTTTGCTTTGGAAAGAAATCTGAAAATTCTTCAACCCACAAGCCTTAAAAATGAAAATTTTATTGCCGAATTAAAAAGTTTAAAAGCAGAGATACAGGTAGTTGTAGCCTTTAGAATGTTACCTGAAATTGTGTGGAATATGCCCAAAATGGGAACAGTCAATATGCATTCCTCGCTTTTACCTCAATATCGCGGGGCAGCCCCGATTAACTGGGCTATTATCAATGGCGAAACACAAACAGGAGTAACAACTTTTCTATTACAGCACGAAATTGATACAGGGAATATTATTTTTCAGCAAAATATTGATATTGAGCCAAATGACAACGCAGGGACTTTACACGATAAACTTGGAAAGTTGGGTGCGGAATTGTTGGTTAAAACGATAAAGGCAATAAAATCAGGAAATTACAAAACCATTCCTCAGCCCAAGGCAGAAAACATAAAACTTGCTCCGAAAATTTTTAAGGATATATGCAAATTGGATTTTTCAAAAAATTGTATGGAACTGCACAACCTTGTTAGAGGGCTTAGTCCGACTCCTGCGGCTTGGTTTGAGTACAAAAAAGGACAGATTGTAGAAATAGTCAAGGTTTATGAAACGAAACCCGAAGTAGCCACGCACAATTTTGAGAATGGACAACTGCTGACCGATGGCAAAAAGTACATCAAAATTGCTGTAAATGACGGCTTTTTGCAAATTGAAATCTTGCAACTCGCAGGTAAAAAACGTATGTCGGCTCAAGATTTGCTTAGAGGATATCGGTTTGATTAATCATTTAGTGAATTAACATCGGAAAATTGAGTAAATATGCAAGATACAACGCTTAACAGTCTGTTTATCACTGATATATGTAAAATAATGGAACAAAATCAATCCGTTTGCCATCTTAGTGAAGTACCTAAGGATTTCTGTTTTGGCGATTATTCAGTGATTTTCATAGTGTTTGCGCTATGTTTTTTCCTGCTCGGCTTCTATTTTGTACGAGCGAGAAAAACCTTTTTCAGTTCATTACAAATATTTGCATTTTTAGGTGAAACAAGGCAGAAATTTGAAAAATTTAACGAAGAAGTCCCTTTTTTACAAATGATTGTTTGGATTGTTGCTACAATAGGTTTATTGTTGTTTATTATTTTAAGTTGCAGTTACTTTCTACCCGATTCAATATTGAATATTAAGAACCATGACAATTTCAATTACAGTTTGTTAATCATTTCGATTGCAACCGTTTGTGTATTGACTATATTTGTTTTATACAACTGTTTCCTGTTTTTTGTGGCAAAAAATTTGTTTGATGTGGAAAATGACAAAATTACCGGTTTCAGAAAAGTTTTTTTTACACTCTTAAGAATACTCGGAATATGCTGTTTCATAGTTTCTTTTTTGATTGTTTACTCCCCTAATGAATGGGATAATCCATTGATAATGATAGGTTTATTGTTGTGCTTAACTGCCATATCAACCACTTTATTTTTTTATTTTAGACTTTTTTTTGAAGGAACTGCCTCTCTGTGTTATTTTTTTTTGTACCTTTGCACTCTTGAAATTTTACCGATTTTGGTGCTAAAAAAACTGATCTCGGCTTTTATAAATTAGATTAAAAATAAGCAATAAAAGTGCTAAAAGTCAAGAAGATACTTGTTTCTCAACCCAAGCCCGAAGGTACAAAATCTCCATACTTTGATATTGCGGAAAAGTACAACGTTCAGGTAGAATTTCGTCCTTTTATCAAAGTCCTACCTATTGATGCAAGGGAGTTTTTCCCGCAGAAAATAAATATAAAAAACTATTCCTCTGTTGTTTTCACTTCTCGCACAGGTATTGATCATTTTTTTCGTTTGACAAAAGAAATGAAAGTAAAATTGTCGGATGAAGTGAAATATTTTTGTCTTACCGATGCTTTTGCATATTATATTCAAAAATATACCCAATATCGCAAACGAAAGGTCTTCCATCCACAATCCGGCAAGTTGCATGACTTTATAAAACTTATCATTGAGCATGGTGAAGAGTCTTTTCTTTTTGTTCTGCCTGATGGCAATAATGATGAGATTATTAATCTGCTCAATAACACTGATTTAAAGTATGGTGTTGCCAAAATGTATCGTTCTGTGAGCAACGATTTTACTGCCAACGAGGCATTTGATTATGATATGATACTCTTTTTCAGTCCTCACGGCATCGGCTCTTTGCTAAAAAACTTCCCCAATTTTGAGCAGGGAGAAATTTGTATCGGCTGCTTGGGTACTGCTGCTGCACAGGCGATTAAAGACTCAGGTTTCAGGGTGGATATGGAAGTGCCAAATCCAAAGTTTTCATCTATTACTTTGGCACTTGACGATTTTCTGAAACAAAATCACAAAGGGCGTAGGTAATTATGAATTTTACAGTTCAAAATTCACAATGATTTGATGTCTGACAATACTTCAAAAAAAAAATTCGGCTTGCCTAAATGTGAGCATCTAACGGCAAGAAATTCAATTTTGAAACTGTTTAAAAGTGGCGATTATATCCTCAATCCGCCATTGAAGGTGATGTTTTCCAAAACGGAAGAGAAAGGCAAAATAAAAACGCTGTTTTCTGTACCAAAAAGGCTGTTCAAGTACGCAGTTGATAGAAACTACCACAAAAGACTTCTCAGGGAAAATTACAGATTAAATAAATTCATTGTAAATGAGGCACTTAAAGACAAAAATTTTGGTTTAAACATCGCTTTTGTAATAACAACTGAAGAGAAACAAAATTTCCAAAGCATCAAAGAAGTTATGTTACTGTCTTTAAATAGTTTAGGAGATAGAATAAAATAATTTTTGACTCTTAAGCCTGTATTTATAATTCCGAACTACAAAATCGTGGTTGAAGTTGGGAAAATTCTAAATTTTTGACAATATCGTTTTATAGATTGCCAAAAATATAGTACCTTTGGGCTTTGAAAAACAAAGAATGAAACAAATCACGTGTGCGCATTCTCAATAACATACGTTAAGAACACTTAAACAGGAAAATAAATTATTATATATCAACAATTTATAAGTAAAAATATGGCAAATACAGCATTAATTACAGGGGCATCAAGTGGAATAGGGCTTGAGTTGGCAAAAATCCACGCGGAACGCGAGGGAAATCTTGTGCTTGTGGCACGTAATATTCAGAAACTAAATGAGTTAAAGCAGGAATTTGAGGCAAAGTTCGACATATCGGTTTGTGTAATCCAAAAGGATCTGTCGGATAGCAACTCTGCTGTTGAGGTTTATAATGAACTGAAAAGCAACGATATACAGATTGATTTTCTATTCAACAACGCAGGTTTTGGCTGGAATGCCCCATTTTCATTAACAGATTTCAAGATTTTGGACGAGATGGTTGAATTGAATGTCAATACCTTAACCAAACTTTGTCGGCTCTTTTTGCCTGATATGCTTGCTCGCAATTCGGGTAAAATTCTTAATACTGCCTCTATTGCTGCCTTTGCTCCAATGCCGTATATGGCTGTTTATGGGGCAACAAAGGCTTATGTGCTGTCCCTCTCTGATGCCTTGCACAGTGAAACTAAAAATACAGACGTGAGTGTAACCGCCGTATGTCCGGGACCAACTCAAAGCAACTTTATGTCATTTTCTACAATGGAATTTTCCCCAATGATAAAGGGCAAAAAACTGCCTTCGGCGCACATAGTGGCACTGCGTGCATACAATGCGATGTTAAAAGGAAAACGTGCAATAATTCCTTTTTTGTCGAACAAATTAATGGTGTGTGCAATTAAATTTTTCCCTAAATATTTGACAGTTAATATTGTGGAAAAATTATTGGGCACTTCTAAAAATTAGATAATGTCCTTGTATAGTTGATATTTTTTATTACCTTTGTAGCCAAAAGAGGAATAATATGGAAAATATCAACGATTATTTTTGTCCGAATGAAAATTGTAAATGTTATGGTTTGCGT
>JAITNR010000164.1 GCA_031290375.1 Prevotellaceae bacterium
TCCAGTCCTTTTGGGATTAAGGATTGTGGTATGTTGGCGTTGTCGGTTACCGGCTCGTCGGTTTCTTCAATATCGCACTTGCAGTTCCACAGATTACCGGGCTGGTTGGAAGCCCAGAAGGGGTCGTCTTTTGCCCATACGTGTCCGTAAAATTTCTCGTGTTCCGGGCGCGGATCGGCGCTACGGCTATCTATCCATTTGATATTTCCAAAGAGTCTGCGCCGTTGCGGATCGTTGAACATGTCAAACTGCTTTGCCGTGCGCGCCCGGGCAGTGGCGGTATTCACTTCAGTAGCCAGCCAGTCATTGAACTGCCCCAGCGTGGCTTTAGCTATTTTGTCCTGCGGTATGAGTTTGCCGGTTGTTTTATCTTCAAAGCCCGTGCGGGCGAGTTTCGTAGCCATTGCCGCTTTGTAAGCCGCAAAACGGCTTACATTGGCTTTGTACTGCTCGCCACCGGTGTCGCCATACACGCTTGTCACCGCTTTTGTAAGGGCTTTGGAGTAATGTTCATATAAATCCTTGTTTATCGGTTCGCTGGAACTGATAATGTCATCTGCAATTTGTTTGGGACTGTATCGCGCTGTGATGAACGCGCCTCTTATTCTTTCCCCGCCTGTAGAGGGTTGGGGATGACTGCCTCCACATTTCGGGCAGCCGTGCGATACAGCCCCTATACGAAAGGGTTATAATCCTCCAAAAAACCGAAATTTCCCCCGGATTGTGCGGTAATTTGACCGCCACCTGTTGTCGCCTGCGCCGTAAATGCGCCCTGTACGGCGCGTTTGGTGAGCAAATCTTCTTTCAATGCCTCATAGTTCTCAGGCTTGGGCAAGTCAAATTCGGTGTAAATAAAATCATCGTCCAACGGAACTTTGTCACTGATCGAGTTGATGACATCCCATTTTATCTTTAAATTTTCCCAGTCCTTGTCCGGTGTTTCGTACCAGAACTGTCCGCCGCTTGCGTCAATACCGAACTTTTTAAGAATGGCGCGAAACTGCGTATTGAGCACTGACAGTACAAAGAGTTCGTCAGACTTCTTTTTATCGTCTTCTTCATTTTCGTGTACTTCGCCCAGCGAACGTGCGCCTTTGTCGCCTGCCTCGGTGGTCAGGGTATTGCCCAGTATGGTTTTACTAACGCCGGCATCGCAGATTTTTACGAACTTGTCATATACATCGGCGCTACTGGTGCTGCCCCCGGTGTCGTGAAGTTTAAACTCCACGCTTTTGGGGTGTACCGCGCTCATTCCTGCGCCCCAGTTGTTGATAATGTCTTCAACTTTGCGGCGGGTGTCGTCATCGAATGCCTCATATATTGCCTCGCGAAAAGGCATGCCGAACATTTCAGAGAACTGTGACCAGTCGCCCATCGCGCCGCGTTTGTAAATAATGTAGGGTGCAACTTTGAACATCAGACCCTTGCTTTTGGCATCTCCACACCACAGCATCGTATCAGCCAGAGGTGGCTGCATATACATAAAGTCGGGCTGGACCATATCGGGCTTTTTGCTGATACACTCAAAGCCTTCTTCGGGGTGTACACACTCCCGTGGGATGAGATCAAAATTAATCCGATAACATTCCTGTCCCTCATCGTAATTTATGTTAATAAACTGCAGCAGCGTGTAACCGTAGGCAATGGTTTTGTGGATTTCTTCCAGTATATGTCTCATATCGGGCGAGTTGAGAAGTGCGTTAATTGTCTCATCTTCCACACCATCTTTGACGAATACCAACCGGCGGTTAAGGATATGATCCCGGCGTTTGCCCCAAGTGGCTTCCACCTGTCCATCATCCATTATGTCATCATAGAGTTCATAGAGTTTACGGCGCGTTGGGTTATACTTGTCCTCAAACGCCCTGCGTGCCTGTTTCCAGTTCTCTATTGTTTTAAGTGCAAAACTCGGTGTTACAGTATTTATTACCTTAATAACCTGCGGTTCTTTTGGTGTTATCTTTGCCATAATATTTAATTATCAATTATCAATTATCAATTCTCAATTCTCAATTCTCAATTCTCAATTCTCAATTATATATGATGCTGCCGTTTTTGGCTTTCACCTGTATAATATATGTAATTGCTTGACACTTTACCATCTTCGGTGGTAAGTCGTTTAAGCCAGATAATACTTGCTTTTTCGGCTTGTACATCACGCAAGAACTTAATGCTGTTTTCGTAGCTGTCCTTTACATTTGCGGGCATGTTTACAGGTGCTGAATAGATGTAGCAATTATAAATCGCAATGCTGCGCACTAATTTTACTACCATCTGGGAGCGATCGTCGATGTCGGCATCTTTTTCAAACTCTCCCAAAATATCATATCGGGCGCACAGATATGCCTCTACTTCGGCTTGCGCATCGATTATGGCTTGCCGGGTGATTTCGTTGTTGTTGCGGGTAATGATATTCAATACCTCTGTTCGCATTCCTTTTGTAATATCTTCTGTGTTTAAATACATTTTATTTATTATTTAAGTGTTATTTAATCGACTAATTAATTTACCATAATATTTAATTTTTAATTCTCAATTCTCAATTATCAATTATCAATTAATTTAAATTCGTTTGTTATTTACTTTCTTGCCCGATAGCGTCATACTGCCATCATCAAGCTGAAAAGTTTTTTGTTGCAGCCACCACACGCCGCCTTCTATACAGTCTGCACCATCGGCAGGAGCCGAAAGACGGGGTGTGAGAAGCAAAAACTGTTCTTCCAGGCGAACAAAATGCGGATCGTCTTTTTTGTTGGCATTCAGAATAAGTCTACCCTGACGGTTCAGAGGTTCAAGATTGCCCTCAATGCGCGAGAACTTGTCCGGCTTTTTGCGCGTGTCTGGAATAATATTTACAATCCGGTTGATTTTTTCATGATTGCGGAAAAGCGGGATGAATACCTGTTCGTAGAACGGATTTTGCAGAGTGTTGTTTTCCACTGCATTATATACCTGAACGCCCTGCGGAACGGTAGCGTTCAAGTCAAAAAACCAATCCACAAACTCAGCATTGGTAGCCCGCGCTACACGTCCGTCTATAACATAAAATTTGCCGTCAATAACGCCCATGAGCCACGCCGCCTTCATTGAATTTACAGCCTGTTTGTTGTTGCTCGGAGAAGGGTCGGCATAGCAGCAAAGGAAGGGGAAACGATTGAGAGGCGGTATTTTTTCATAGTGCATTTCACTGAAGACACTGCCCTCAACAATCGGATTATTCATATATTCCTTTTGAAAAGCCGAAAAGCCCATAAACTGCTCGCGTTCGGCAATGCGTTCTTCTGTCCACAGTTCCGGCCACGATGGTTTGCCGTTCCTGTCCCGCGCATTTACCTGTGTTACGTGAACGGTCGCGATATTGGCAATGTTTTCAAGCACGCTGTTTTTCGCTATCACGTTACCAACCATCACAAAGCGGCCCCCTTCGGCACCCATCGTGCCGAATAAAGCCTCTTTCACCCAGCGTGTAAGTTTATCCACGCGGTCTTTGTTGAGTACCAGTTCATCATCATCCAAATCATCAATAACGATATAATCCGGACGTTTGCCATTCTTTTTCAATCCACGGGGGGACTGTCCACGTCCAAGTGATTTGAAAAAGCAGTCATCGTTGGTGGTAAATTCGCCTGTCGCCCAGTTGCCCTGTTTTACCTGTGGACCAAAGTCACTGATATAAAGGTCGTTGTATTCAAGTTGTTCCTGCAGGTCCGCAAGAAGTTTTTCGGCAGAGTCCTGAGATTTACTGACAACTACAACTGTGTTAATTGTCCGGTTTTGTTGAATTTTAAGCCACATCGGAATAAAGACGCCTAAATGAGTAGACTTGGCGTGCCCGCGCGCCCATTTAAAAACGGCGCGCGTGTTCGTATTTTTAAGCAGATAGTTTGCAGCATCAATATGAAATTTTGCACTCTTGCATTTTGCAAGATTCGGATAATATGTACTTACAAAATATTGATAATCATGCCGCGCGCGATTAATGCGCTTCTGCTTTTGCTCTGAAGTTTCTGGAACCGGCGCACTGATGGTGGACCGACGTTCTTCACAGCTCTTTTTCCAGTTCCTGTATACTTCTGATTTATAGATATTCATAATTTACTAATTGACTAATTGAATAATTGACTAATTAAATTAAAATTATTCATTATTCATTATTCATTATCTTTGAATACTTCTCTCCTTCTTTCAAATATCTGAAAAATGTAGCACTGGACATTGGATACATTTTATTCAAAATATTACGATAGACTGCAGACTTGCATTTGTCATGCCGCCCCGGTACGTAGTTTTCGTAAGTGATTTTACAAACTATTTCCGCCATTTTCTGCTTGTTTTTATTTTTCATTTTTTATTTTCTTTTAGATTTGTACTGTTTTTATTTTCTTTTACAAAAATTTCAATAAATGCCCAGGCACAAGCCGTCAGACAAACTAAAGAAATACATAAGAGTACATTATAATGGTACTTAATAGAACTTAATACCACACCAATGCAAATTGCCATAAACAATGTGAGTGACATAAATGTCATTTCTTGCCTTAAAAAATTTCTACGTTTTGCTTTCATTTTTTTTAATTTTTTTTAATAATTGGTTAATTTAATTAATTGACTGATTTAATAATTATATTATTCATTGATTTACGATTCTGTCATGCCCAGCGGCACGTTTTTCCACTTGTTTGTTTTTGCGTCCTTAATCTCCGCCCGTACAAACGTTTTGCTTCTTACAGAACTATACGCCTCGCGAATTAAAGCTACTCCTCTGAGTAAACGTTCATCCCCGATTTGTTCTGCCGTTTTGGTTAATACCATTATACGGCTGGGTTTAAGGTTGCCTTTTGCGTCCTTGCTAAGAAGACGCAAAATGGTATCTACCAAAGCACGGCTTTTATCGTCTGTCGCCAGTTCGGTGATGCAACTCTTTATCAAATCTATACCGTCTTCTACGGTCAAATCGTAGTTATCCTGCTGATAATTGCCAATTATAATCCGTTTGGTAAAATCCTTGTTTGTAAAAGTATGCGAATTGTAGCCGACTGATTTTTCAAACAAATCCGCCTTCATTTCGAGTGCCTGTCTAAAAGTATCATATACTTTCATTTTGCTGCTCGCCAGTGTATTGCTCGTTTCAATAAGAAATGGCATCAATTCGTCAACAGTCTCATTGACAAGGTTACGGTATGTGTCACGATCCCTTTTAAATTTTTCGGCAGAAGCTTTCTTTTCCTTATCTTCTTGCCACGCTTGAAATTCCAAGCGTTCCTGTTCTGATTTAAATTCCATTTTGATTTTTTTTTTAAATTATTAATTAAATAATTAATCGATTAGTCGATTGATTGATGAATAAAATATTCTTTTGCTCCTTCTTCCCAAATCACAAAGTCATGCAATTTGTCCCCTGTACGGGTATTTATAAATACCTTAAAACCTTTGCAGTGCATTTTAATTTCTGACATTTTCAAAATATAATCGCCGACTTTTGTGTCGGGTAAGCCCATTTTTTCATGGCTAATCCAAATAAGCAACTTGTTTTTCAAACGTTTGCGTAAAGACTCATATTTCCGAATATCAAAATTTTTTGCCCTGAGTGGAGTGACACTGTCAATTACCAGTATCCCAATGCTTGACTTTTTAGAATTCATTTTTGAAACTATGCTGTCAAACATGTGTGTTTCATCTAACAATAATTCGTTTTCATCCGCTACAGTTATATTTTTTCCGCATTCTCCCATTTTGGTTCGCATCCATGATCTATGGAAGCTCGCCGTGTTGCCCTGTTCGATAGACCAGAACAGTATACGGTCAAATTGGCTTAAATACTTTGACAACTGCAGCGCAAAACTTGTTTTACCACTACCGCTTTTACCATATATCATCCATGAACCCGACGGCGCAGGAGTCCCCAGACTGTCAAGCCAGCAACCCGTAAACGCCATCGTTTCATGTTTGGATGCAATAAGATTCCGATTTGTGATGAAACCCATATTAAACAAGTTTTTGAAATTCTATATGTACACGACGCAACAGATTATGACTGGCAAGCATCAACTTCTTAACATCTATATTCTCTTTGGCTTGTGCCTTTATTACGGCTGCCGCTTGAGAAGCGTAAAATTCCGCCTGTTCATCTTTGCCATCGGGTACTATTTTTTGAAATCTGGCACCGTAACGGTCAAATATTTCTGCATAACCTACTCTTTTGTTTTTTATCCCGCCTTGTATCTTTGAACGGAGACCATCCGCGCCGATCATATACCAGCCGCAACATTCTTTTGTCCGGTTTTCAAGCGCTTTGAGTTCAAGAAACGCCGGATAATTAAGGTCGCCTGCCTCATCAAGAATAATAAGGGGTTCAGAAAGTGTACGCAAATAAAAAACCAAATTTTCGTAAGTATCAATATAGGTCCCGGTGTCGCCCAACCCGAATTCTTTACTGATAAATCTTACTAACTGTTGCTTGCTTTTTACCTGGGAGCAATCCACATAAACCACATTCTTATGCGTGCGTGCGTACTGCTCTGCGGCGTAGGTCTTACCTATACCGGGGTTATCACAAAGAATGGCAAGCGAGGAGTTATGCTGACAAAATTCCAACTGCGCGGTTACGCGGTTAAATACGGTCGTTGCTGCCGTTTTCCACTCTATGTCCGGTCCAAGTTGAACATTCAATCTGCGGCCTATAGTTATCCACTTCCCATCGGAGAGGACTTTGTCAAAATCACCGTTTTTAATACGGTTGTAAATGGAACTGTTTAGTCCCAAACTAACTGCGTACTGTGAATCCGAACCGCTGAATAAGGAGCGCCGAACCAACATCTCTTTCGCAATCTTCTGTTTTAATTCTGTTGTAACCATTTTGTTTTATATTTTAAATTTATTATTATATGATATTTTAATGTCTTTTAAATGATATTTAATTCTCAATTCTCAATTCTCAATTCTCAATTCTAATTAAATACTTGATAATGCTATTGCGTAATCGTCCTCTGCGTTTGTATATTCAAAATCAGTATAAAAATCTTCCTCGATCGATGAATAATTCTGATATTCGGGCGGTGGAAGCAACGGTACTTCATCTATTGCATCCTGTAAGGTTATGCTCTTTATCATTCCTATTTTGCCCAAAATAACATCTTTATTATGATTTTTTACAAGTGTTTTGGCTCTTTGAATCCAGCCCAGTTGTTTGTGCATTATAGCAATATCATCGTCTGTCTGCTCTGCCTTTGCCTCCTGGAATGCGTTTAAATAATTAGGCTTGTCAATGTAGCGATCATCTTGATACAAATAAATTTCGTCAATCAAATTTTCTAAATTGGGTATATAATAGGCAATGCAACTTGTATTGTTCGGATTAAATCGCCTTATAACTTCCGGATCGCTCAGCCACCACTGCCGATAATCAACTTCACAACTCTTACCGCGTATAATGCTTGTTTTGGTCGTTTTTCCCCATGTATGGCACAAATGGCGCCAGTTAAGAGGAGTGCATTTAGTATTTTGTTTATTCTGCAATACTTCAAGGCGAGTCATACCGGGATAAAGTTTTTCTTTCGTATTTTTGTTTTTAAGACGGGGGTGTTGCTCGTTGTGCCAGGCAGACATTTGAGCCTGATCTTCGGCAATAACTCTGTCATATTCCCATGCCTGAAGAGAATTTTTATAAGTATTGTTCTTTTCATCGAAAACTTTTTCCCGGCTGTGCAAATAAGCCTCGTGCTTTGCATAATGACGTCCGTAAGACATGCCGCGCTTTATTTCGCTTTCTGATCCAAACCATTTTTTAGCATCAATTAAATGTTCCGCCCGTTTTTCGCGGGAGTTCATCGGAGCGCAATAAGTAACTTCAAGGAATGTTTCACGAAGTTTATTTTCCAGCTCTGTACCTTTCATTAAGTGATTTTCCACCTCTGCCTCGTAAGGAGTTCCTAAACCCATCACGCGCAGATTTTGAAACATATTGCGCATACAGTTCATAACTAAATTAGTGTCTTTTCTCAACGAATAGGCAGACCCGACACACACTCCGCTTGCAACATCGAAGGCATAATAAGCGTGTACCTGCGCCTCGTAATGGTCTATCTTTCCGGTAATTTTATTCTCACGGGTACATATAGCCTTGCGAACAAGGTCACGGTCATCAAATGATATTTTTGAGAGTGAAAAATAAGGGGCTTTGCGTTCTACATCTGCGTTATGTTTTTGTTGATTATAGTGGAAGTCGTTGCGAAGACGGTCAACTGTTTTTCGGTTAAGAGGGTCATTGATAATATTAAATACTGTACTCTCGCTAATGGTTATAGGTTCATCCTGGTACATGAAATCTTTTGGGTCGAATATCTCGCCCGTATCACAATTGAACACTTCGCGCTGTCCGAGAACAAACTCGTTGTAATATTTTGTAACATCTCGCATAAACGGTTTGTCTTTTGAACCGTAAATACTTAAAACTATCATTTCTATCATTTTCCGGTTTTTTTTGGTGCGGTTTTGGTTGCCGTATCTGCCACTGATAAGCACTGAATAATTGTTGTCTTTGTAGTCATCGCAAAGATCCTGCAAACGCCGGGCATTAAAGCGATTGAATGACAGTCTGTATTCTGATACAACCGATGGCATCAGTGCAGATATTTTTTGGAAAAATTGGTACTTCGGCATCATCTTTTGCCCGCTGTTGGCGTGGCGGCTAAAACTTTTTTCCCAAACCCGACGTATTGAATTCAGAACTTTGGCCGAGTTAATGTATTGTTCGCGTTCATCAGCAGTCAGATAGTTGCCGTTCGGTTTCACATATTCACCGAAAAATTGAGCTGCATTCGGATCAGGAACTATATTTTTTAAAATTAAGTTTTTATATTCTTGCTCTTCCTGTATCTTTTTAAAATCAGACATTTCAGGGTAACTTTCATAAAGCATATCGCGGTAACGATTGCGCTTGTTATTCGGGAATTCATCTACATCATACAGGGCAGTCCTGCAGTAACAAGCCCGT
>JAITNR010000181.1 GCA_031290375.1 Prevotellaceae bacterium
AGGGTTGTTTGCAGGCGATAATGAGAGCAAACGCCCAAAAATATCGAAATGAGCCTTCGCTTTTCCCCGAAAATCAGGGGGCTTACTTTTGAAAAGCAACAATTTTACAAAATAAAATACCTGATTATCAGTAAATTACAAAAACAAATAAATAAAAACCAACTTTAGCGGACAATAATGATTTTTTTTTTAGTTTTACTACTGCATTTTTTACACATTCCATAGAGGTACAGGGAGTGATGAAAAACAGTAAAAGCCGAAAAAGTTCTGATAGATACCGACTTATCAAGTTTTAAGTCTGTAAATTCCTTGTAAGTGCCACATTGCAAACAAATCCTGAAATAATGCCCTATTCCCGAAACAACTTTGCTGTAACATACTGTCTTTGAGTTAAATGTGTGCTTTGTAACAAGATTACACTTTTGAAGAATATCCAAAGTGCTGTATATCGTTGGCAAACAGACGTGAAATCTATCGTGCATCGCATTATAAATGTCCTCAACATCAACAATCGAAGATTGAGAATATATAAAATCCAAAATTTCAGTCCGTTCGGGTGTTTGACGCATCTTTTTCGCCTTCAGATATGCTGAAAGTTGCTCTTTTGCCGAAGCCATTTCCTTATTCAATGTCATTCTATGTAGATATAAATTGCTTAACTGTCTTTAGCAAAATGTTAGGGATTATAACCTGACTGTTCCAAAATTTGCTGTGCATCAGTGTTTTGCACCAATTCCAATGGTGTAACTTTGGGATTGTTTTCCATATAACTTTCCACAATCCTCCAACCAATATAGACCCCTGCCCTACCCGGTGATTTCTGCGTAAAAGGCTGCGTAAACGGTGCTTCTTCCAGATATTTCATTCGCAAGGTGCTTTCATTGCTAAAAAGGTGCTTGCTTTCGATCAAACTCCCCCACATATCCTTTTCATACCGCTTGCACCACTGCCACTGCTCTTTGGTGTAACCCACAATCAATTCCTCAGGTTCGGATTGCAAGAGCAGCGAAGTGAGATACACAAGTTTTCCTCTGTAAATCATTTCGTCCAAAAGTTGTTCTTTTGACGCATCATACTCAAATTCGGTAGAAAGCCACGCATGAATATAATCGGACGGAATTTTTTCAGGTTTCATATTCTGTCTTTGATAAGTATAAAAATCCGGTCTTGCGTATGCAGGGTAATTTTCTCCAAGATAATTGTCTACACTGACAGATATAAAATTATCACCTGTCAACACGCTTTGATTAAAACCGGATAAATGTATAATGCATTGAGGTACAGGCAATTTTGGAAAAAAATATTTACCTCTTGCAAATGCATTTGTGAGTTTTTTCTCAATTTTGGATATATCTTTAAATTTTTCCAAAACATCTGTGTATAAATGATTTACGGCTGTATCGGAGAAAAATCTCGGCAATATCTCACATATTTGATCGCAGTTGTTGCCGAACTGAACGATGCTGCCAAAATATATAGGTGCAAAATCGGGATATTTTTCAAACAATTCAGGCAATCCTGTTTGGCAATCCTTATCTTTGACTGCGAAAAAATCCCTGTCAAAACGTGCTATCTTAATATCAAGGTCAATCCCAGACAAATCAACTTTCCTGTTTTTATTCTTTCCACAACCAATTGATATTAAGGTAATAAACAGCAACAAAACTCCATATTTATTCATTTTATATATTTTTTTTAATAATAAACCCACTTTTGCTATATTACAGGGTGCAAATATCGATTAATCCAACGTAAACTCCTTATGACCAACCAAATGCGAGTCTATAAAAATATCAACTCCGTACACTCCCTTAATTAACGTTTCTTCAACTGTCCAGTAGAGCATTTGGCTGGTTTCTTCGCCTGTATATTCAAAGTTTTTGCGGGCAGAATAAACTATATCCTTGTTTTCGTAATGAAAAGTGTCGGTTTGCTTTTTGAACATCACATCGTTGTTTGGATTGGCAATCCTGATATAGACAGTCTTCTCACCCACCTGTGCCGTAATATTTTTGCCTATCGTAAAAGAAATTTTAAGCATATCGGTTTTGTTGATGCGGGATGTTTTTTTGCCGTTTTTTGTCTGTTGCTCCACACTTATGTTGCGGGCTTCGAGTTGTGCGGCGCGCGTTACCTGTTCGGTGAGATGCTCTTTTTCCTGTGCAAGAGAGTCCGCCACCTTGGTTACCTGCTTAAACTTTCTGGTAACCTCAACGTTTTCAGTTTTGAGGCTGGTATTTACCCTGTTCAACGAATCCACCTGAGCCACATAGTAAGTCAAAACCTTTCTCACTGTTGCCAATTCTGCTTTTAATTCGGTTATTCTCCGCACATTGGTGGCTTTTGTTGAGCGCAACTCTTCCATGAGCAGTTGAACCCGTTTTTGCTCCTCACCCAAACGCTTGAGAATGCTGTCGTTGTTGATTTGCACACTAAATCCTTGCAAATCAGAAGAGAGCATTTGAAATTCATCCTCCAATTCATCTTTGTTCTGTTCGAGTTGCTCCTGATTATAACTTTGTAGTTCCAACATTTCCCGATTCTCTTTTTTGGAAGTCTGAAGCTCGACAAACATATACACCAAGCCCGCTACAAGCAGAGCCAATACAATGCCGAGTCCTATAAATAATGATTTGTTATTCATCTAAACTGTATAATAAATTTAACCATGTTTTTGGAATGCAAAATTACAAGTTTTTTTTGGAAAATTAATATTATCTTTGTAAAAAAATAAAAATGAATACTGCATTAATTGTTTTGTTTGTAACGGTAGGCATAATGCTACTGTTGCTTGAGATATTTTTTCTACCCGGTCTAACCATAAGCGGCATTGCAGGGGCGTTGTTTATTGGGGCGGCAGTTTGGATAACGTTTGCCACATACGGCTCTACAACTGGTTTATACACCACTTTTGGCATTGTGGTACTTTTTGTGCTTTCGCTGTGGATTTTCATTAAGGCGGGTGTGCTGGAGAAAGCGGCACTCAAAACCGAAATCAACTCAACAGTAGAAACAGAGATAACCAAAATAAAAGCAGGACAAACAGGCATTGCTCTATCTCGTCTTGCTCCTATTGGAAACGCTGAAATTGAAGGAATTACCATTGAAGTGAAGTCCATAGACGGATTTATAGACCAAAATTCCGAAATTGAAGTGATTTCTGCCGAGCAGGGAGAAGTGTTGGTAAAACTAATGAACAATGAATAGTGAATAATGAACAATGAACAATGAAATGCAATTCATTGTGCTTTATTCATTGTTCTTTCCGCTTTCAGTTGTCCACAGGCGGCGGCAATATCCTCGCCACGCGAACGCCTAATGGTTGTAATTATATGATTTTCAGACAAATAATCTCGAAACCACTCCATTTTTTGCAAGTTTGGACTTTTGTATTGCAAAGTTTCAACCGAGTGAAATTTGATCAAATTTACCCTGCACTGCGATCCTTTCAGCAGTTTTACCATTGCCGTTGCGTGTCGTTGCGTGTCGTTAATTCCATCAAACACAATGTATTCAAACGACACTCGGCGTTGATGGGCAAAATCGTAATTTCTTAGTTCAGCAACAATTTTCTCTATCCCAAAAGCCTTTTCGGCAGGTATCATTGTGGCTCTTTCATCAGAAAACGGATTGTGCAGACTGACTGCAAGATGACAGGTAGTTTGTTCCAAAAACTCTTTCATTCCCTGCATCAACCCTACGGTAGAAACGGTAATCCGTTTCGGACTCCACGCGAAGCCCCAGTCGGAAGTAAGAATTTCTATTGCTTTAAGCACATTTGCGGTGTTGTCAAACGGTTCGCCCATTCCCATAAACACTATATTTGTCAGACTTGGGGCATTTTCTATCGAAAGCACCTGATTGATGATTTCGCCGGCAGAAAGATTGCCCGAAAATCCAAGTTTTCCTGTCATACAAAAATCACAACCCATTTTGCACCCCACCTGACAAGATACACAGAGCGTATTTCGCTCTTTTTCCGGCATATATACCGCTTCTATAAAACCGTTTTCTGTCTTAAAAAGATATTTTTTTGTGCCGTCAGTCGATTTTGTAACTACTTCATATTTCTGTCTGCCAACCTCAAAAAGTTGCGACAAAACCTCAATATTTTGCTTTGAAATGTTTGTTATCTGAGCAAAATCAACTATATTTTTCGTATAAAGCCACTCTGCCAATTGCTTTGCAGTAAATTTGGGCATTTTCAACTCTGATACAACGTGTTGTAATTCAATAAGATTTTTTCCTAAAAGCGATTTTTGGGGCATTGTATTTTGTTTTAAGAGAGACAGGCAAAATTACATCAAATAAATTAATTATTGTCTCTAAATTGATTATTTTTTATTACATTTGCAAAAAAAATCAGTTACAAATGTGCAGGTTGCGGTTTTTTGATACCGACATCTGCCTATATTCTTACAAAAATGATAGAATTTTTCGCACAAAATCAAGTACAGGGAATAGCATTAGGATTATGTACTTTCCTGATAATCGGACTTTTTCACCCGATTGTAGTTAAGGCTGAATACTACTTCAGCACAAAAATATGGTGGCTCTTTTTGTTGGCAGGAATTGGTTTTTTGCTCTCGGCGTGGTTTGCCGTTTCAGTGTTTATATCGGCATTACTTGCAATTACGGGTTTCAGTTGTTTATGGAGTATTATCGAAGTGTTTGATCAGGAAAAACGAGTAAAAAAAGGCTGGTTTCCCAAAAACCCAAAGAGAAAATACAATTAATAATTAAATGAATATCATATATTTAACCTAAAAAGTAACAAAAGTACCGTCATTGCGGGTGCCTGTGCCATTTAGGGTAGACCCGCAATCCCCCTCTAAATAAGTTCCTAAAAAACAGTGGATTGCGGGTCGTAGCCCGCAATGACGGGTATTTGGAAATGATTTAGGTATTAGATACGAAATTCATTATTAATTATTCATTGTATTTTTCGCTTCTTTCCAGATTTCGTCCATCTCTTTGAGGGACATGTCGTGGAGGTTTTTACCGTGTTTCAGGGTTTTGTCTTCTAAATAGTTGAACCGCTTTATAAATTTTTGGTTTGTTTGTTCGAGGGCATTTTCGGGGTCAATTTTGTATAGACGGGCAGCGTTTATCAGGCTAAAGAAAATGTCGCCGAACTCTGCTTCCATCTTATCTTTATCCATTTTTTGCAGTTCTGTCTGAAACTCCGATATTTCCTCCTGTACCTTCTCCCAAACCTGCTCCCTGTATTCCCAATCAAAACCGATACTTGCGGCTTTTTCCTGTATTCTGCACGCTTTTATCAAAGAGGGCAACGCCTGAGGCACACCGCTAAGAACACGCTTATTGCCGTCTTTTTCTTTGAGTTTCAGCTCCTCCCAGTTTTGTTTTACCTTCTCTGAGGTTTCGGCAGTTACATGCCCGTAAATATGCGGATGCCTGAAAATAAGTTTTTTAACCAATTCATCACAAACATCTTTGAGGTCGAAATCATCTGTTTCAGAGGCGATTGTTGAGTAAAAAACCACGTGAAGAAGCACATCTCCCAACTCCTTTTTTATGTTCTGAACATCGCCTTGAAAAATAGCTTGGGACAGTTCATAAACTTCCTCTATTGTATTATTTCTCAACGACATAAAAGTCTGTTGTTTATCCCAAGGGCATTTCTGCCTCAAATCGTTCATCACGTCAATCAGTTTGGCGAGTGACTCCAATATTTCCTGTTTTGTGTGCATTTTGTTATATGTTTACATGGATGAATAACTGAATATACAATACGACTAACGTAATCAGTTATTCAATTATTCAGTTATTCATCCATTAAATTCGGCTTGCGGTCGATTACTACAGCGATTTGATAATCATAAACATCCATTATCAAAGTTTCTAAAACTGAGACAATTTTGTAGTCCCCCATTGTGCTTTCTATGCTGTTTGAGAGATATTTAACGGCTTCAGTCAGATTAAATGCCTTTATCATAAAAAAACTTGGAAGAAGTTTTTCGTTGCCGTTGTCATCAAGTTGAATGAACATTACTTTCGCTTTGTACCACTTGTCGCCCTCTTCTTTTTCTACAAATTCGTTTATTTTTGTTTTTTTTATACCTGCAACTTCAAAATCGCCGCTAATTTGAGGCTCCAATTCCTTTGTAATTCTTGCTTCTGCTTCTGTAAATGACATTGCATTTATGAGATATATTTCGGAAACTTTTGTTAATAATCCCTTGTCCCCAAATTTTTCATAGGTAACTTTTGTTTCAAACCAAGTGTTCATAAATTTATTATTTATTTGATATTCAATGTAAGTTATACGGAAAATTATTTTTGCTCAAAATTGGCTCAAAGGTAAATATAATTTTTAAATTTTGCAAATTTTTTTTAGTCCCACTTGCAAGAATTACAACCACTACTATTTTGCGGAAGTTCGAGGATACAGAAATTTGCCACAGAATGCCTTCAATATCTGAAAGATGAAGGAGAAAAACTCGGAAATGTAAAAGCCGTATTGCATGCCTCTTCCTACGTAATCGAATCTATTTTTGGCAGTTATAAAAATCGCAAATTACCCAATTCGTTAAACGGAGTTACACGACATATAATGATATTACCACTTTTAACGGCAATAAACACAGAAACAGGAAAATCTAATATTTGTTTTAAGAGCGTTTTGGAGTCTGTTTTTCTGCGGGATTTGAACCAATGGAGTTGCAGATAACCTCACTGAAAACTTGACAGTTAAAAGAAGAAAAACATTGAATGTGGCGTAGATGGTTTTTTTATTGGGTTTGAACACCCTACCCGTAGGGTTGAACAATGATATCAATTCAACCCATACAGGTTGAGGTGTGGAATATCGCATTTCCACAGGTTTCACCTGCGGTTATTCACATAACGCCCTACGGGCTAAATAAACACTATTCAACCCGTAATTCGCATTATTCATTGTTTTTAGAAATCTCATTTGTTGAATAGGATCTTGCAAAATGTCTGAACTATGATTTCAACAGCCTAATGTGAAATATCCTGTAAAACTTCAAGCATGTTTTTTACAATAAATTCAGCTGCGCTACCGTCTCCAAACACGGGAAGAAATTTTATATTTCTGTCAACCAACAAATCATAAGCCTCCACAATTCTACAGGTGTTGGCATCGGTAACAATTCCCGCGTGCTGTTCCGTAATTTCAACCCATTCTGTTTCCGAACGGAGAATTACGCAGGGCTTTCCGAAAAAATAAGCCTCTTTTTGTACTCCACCCGAATCAGTCATGACAATTCTCGCGTTTTTTTCCAACGCAATCATTTCCAAAAAAGATGCAGGCGGAATAAAACGAATATGCCTGTTTTTTTCTATTTTATCTAAAAGATTGTTAAATTCATTCGTTTTTAAGACTTTGTAAGTGCGTGGGTGTACAGGTATCACTATTTCTACCATCTTTTGTTCGGCAATAGCCAACAATGCTTCAAATATAGCCGTTAGCCGTTTCGGATTGTCGGTATTGTTGTCTCGATGCACGGTTGCCAGTATATATTCCCCGCTATTCAGTCCCAGTTGCGATACAATGGCAGTTTTTTTATCCGACATTGAGGCATAATACAACGTATTATCGTACATAATATCGCCTGAATTGAAAATATGCCGCTTATTACCATCGGCAAAAGTTGCCTGCGAAGTAAAAAAGCCTTCATTTTCCAAATTTTGCATAGCCGTTTTTGTGGGAGCAAACAACATCGTTGACAACTGGTCGCAAACAATACGGTTGACCTCTTCGGGCATAGCCATATTGAAGGAACGCAAACCAGCCTCTATGTGCACCACAGGGACGTGTATCTTTGAGGCAGCCACCGCTCCGGCAAGGGTAGAATTTGTATCTCCGAAAAGCACTGCTGCATCGAATGCCTCTTCCAGCAATACCTGTTCGATGCTCTTTATCATCCTGGCTGTCTGTTCTCCGTGAGTCCCCGAACCGATATTCAAATTGAAATGAGGCTGTGGAATATTCATTTCCTGAAAAAAAACATCAGACATATTGCTGTCGTAATGCTGCCCTGTGTGCAGTATTTTTTCCTCTATTCTGTCCGAAAAATGAGTGTTAACAGCGCGTGACAAGGCGGCTGCCTTTATTATTTGCGGACGTGCTCCTATGACAGTAAGAATTTTTATCATTTAAAATTATATTGATAATCAGGGTTTTCTTTCATTGTCTTTTTACTGTCGGGGTAATTTTCAATAAACCACGTTAAAAATGCAGCATAGTCTATTTTTTCAGCAAGCATCCGTTGTCGGCGAACCTGAAACTCGTTGTACAGCTCACTCATATTCAATAATTCCTCAATTTTTTGATACAATTTTTCGGGGTCTGATGATTTTATTCCGAAAGTCAAATGATATTTATGTTCCAGCTCTTCAAGCACGCCTATTTTTCCTGCAAAATCGCTGAACCTGACAGACGGAACGCCCAACATAGCCGCCTCTACCGACATACTTTGACTGTCTCCAATGTGCAATGTTGCAAACGCCATTATATGATGAATATCCAATAGATTTATATTCAGTCTGTACTGCTCGAATTGTGGTTCCAATTCCCGTTCGGAAGTGATATAAATGGAGCCGTATTTTTGCAGAATGTTTATCATATTTTTTGCTGTTTCTGTGGAGATGCCGTGTATTCCCAAGTCGTGATGTGCATTCAGCTTGGCAAAACGCAGAAGGAAATAGGGTTTTTCCGTTGAAAAATATTTTTTCACAACACTTATATCCGGCGTAAAGTTATTCGGGTGCAGGTAAGCAAGTTTTTGATAGGAATTGTATTTTATCGTTTTTTTATTCCAGCGTCCATTATTACAGGATATCGGAGATAGAATTTCATTGACGAACGGAAAAACCATTCGAGCAAATATTGGCACCAAATTGGCGTCATCTTCTCCTGTCAAAACTACTTTTGATTTGGTAAAGACGCGCGTGGCAAACGAAAGCGTTGAGCCAATCAGAAGTTCAATATTATTTTTTCTGATAAAACGCGCCATGCCAATTTCCATTTGAACCACAGATTTTATCAGCCCAAAAAGAGTATTTGACCTGCCTTCGCGTATTACGGAACAGGTCAAATTGTCGTCCTGCAAAAGTTTTTCCAAAATATCTTTTTTCTTTATAACAAAAGAAACGTGAAGCCCTGTCTGAGTCAGGTTCTTAGCCACATTTTTAAATAAATGGAAGTGAGCCGGATGTCCGAGAAAAATTGCTATATTCTTCATCTTATTCTATCTACGTAATGCTTATTATGGTCGTAAATTTGTGGTTACTTTTTGCCAAAACAATGTTTTTCGACAGACAAAATACCGAACAAACGAACGGAAAACATAATTTAGCCAATGCAAAGGTACGCATTTTACTCCAAACTTGCAAACCTGCCGACACTACGGCCAGGGCAAACGCATCTTAATTAGTTAGGATTTTCAATAAATAATCATTATTCCATCCGGCATCGAGTCTTTTTCCCTTCACACTTCTCTTTTTTGATTGTTCATGTTTGATTAAAT
>JAITNR010000187.1 GCA_031290375.1 Prevotellaceae bacterium
ATTTTACATAAAACACGAAATATAGCATAATTAACCACTACAAAACAACTTTTACTCAAAAAGTGCCATTTTTACACAGTTTGGATATGGGGATTGGGGGATAGAGTGTCGAAGTCAGGGGATTTCTTTGATTACAACCACTTTCCTACCTGATAGAATGCAATGTGGGTTAATTTTTATATAGCACAGAACGTTAATCAGACTGCTGTCAGCGGTATATTCTCAAAAAGAAAATAATAAAAGAGACTGAACATGAGAGTTCAGCCTCTTTTATTAATAGATTAAAACTATATTTCCCTTTTTATTCTGTCTTTTTAGTTTTCAATTCTTCACTGTCAATTTTCCTACTCTGTTTATGCCGTCAGATACAACTCTCACAAGATAGGTTCCAGCCACGTAGTTGGCAACGTCCAACTCAACATTGTCGTTACCTGCCTTAATAAGCAGCGTTTCTATTAGTTTGCCGTTGATGTCGGTTACTGTTATTTTGGCGGACGTAAGCAAGCCTTTTACCTTAATTGTGGCTGTTGAACTGGCAGGGTTAGGATAGATGATGAACTCTTCGACATTAGTTGTTTCAATTCCAAGACCGTCTAATGTTGTGAATGTCAAAGTGTCTCCGTTAAATTGATCCTCGTTTGCTATTGCGTAAGCAAAAAAGTAGTATTCAGTACTCGGAGCGAGACCGCTTACAGTTTCGGCTGCATTTGTTGTCGTTACATTTGACCACGTTTCTGCGCTGATTGTCTTATATTTAAAACCTTCCGATGTAACAGGCACCGTGCCTGCTGTTACCGTTTTGTGTAACGTAGCACCTGTTGACGTGAGGTTGTCGGCAGATTCCGTACTAACTGTCGGCGGTTCAATCGGAGTAGAAACAATCTCAATATCATCAACATAATAAGATGCGGTAGCATTAGCAGTTTGTTTGAAAGCAATATAATGGTAATTCGCAGGAACTCCAGCAAGCGAAACATTGATATGCGACCAAATGTTTCTGATATATGTAGGTGATGCGTCCTGAACTGGCAAATAAGAGGTTTGGTCTGAAATATCCGACATCACACCAACTTCAAATACGTCCGCATTCTCCATTGACGATCTTAACCAAAAACTTACTACCATAGTATTTGCTCCTTCGGCGAATTCAGGGGTCGCTATGATTTGCGTTCCGCCGTTAAACTGCAAACTGTAGGGCGCTGAACGAGTAATGGCATTGAGGGGGTCTGAGACAATAATTCTTGGGAATCCATCGGATGTCTGAATCTGTGTCCAGCAATCAGGTACACTTGATGGGGTATAACTGTCAAAATTGTCCGACCAGAATGCAGATGTTACTGTACCGCAGAGTGTCCTGAATGCGATTGCGCTTGTCCAGTCACTTGTTCCGTCTGCTTCGCCGCAATTTGCCTGCACATATACATAGTATGGCGTACTTGGACTTAAATCTGTTGGAGAGTAATATGGTATGGTAACAGCAATTGGACTCACAGCCGTAAAATCTGTTACGGGGGAGGTTGATATAACTACGTTCCACGCTGTTTCTGATGATATTCCTGCTGCCCAACCAATATCCACCGAGGCTTGATCTATGTTTGATACAGTTACGGAAGTTGGTTTAAAACAGGAGGGCAACTCATGAACATCAACATCATCAAGATAATAAGATGCGGTAGCAGTGGCAGTTTGTTTGAAAGCAATAAAATGACTGCCGTTAACTGCATTATTGAGCTGAACCTCAAAATAAAACCAGGTAGCACCACTCGTGGCAGGCGTTACGTCTCGAATTGGCACAAATGTGCTTTGGTCTAAAACATCTGACATTACACCAACTTCAAACGTCCCCGCAGTGGCAGTTCCCTTTCTCAACCAGAAACCTACCTCCAAAGTATTTGCCTCTGAAGCAAATCCGGGAGTTGCTATTATTTGCGTGTTGCCATTAAATTGTAAACCATTTGGGGTTGAGTGGTTAGTTAAAGCAACTCTTGGGTATCCTGCATTTGCCTGAACCTGTGTCCAGCAAGCAGGTATATTTGTTGCGGCGTAAGAGTCAAAATTGTCTGCCCATGGCAATGTTGTTACTGCTCCGCAGAGTGTTCTGAATGCGACTGCACTTGTCCAGTTGCTTGTTCCTCCGCCACAATCTGCACGTACGTACACATAGTATACAATACTCGGACTCAAGTTTGTTGCAGTGTAGTATGGTGTGATAACACCGATTGCCTGTACATTATCAAGATCACTGATGGCGGTGGGGGAAATGATTACATCCCATGCTGATTCGGATGCCCCTGCTGTCCAGGTGATATTTGCCGAAGTTTGATTAATGACCGGCACTGACACATTAGTTGGTTTGAAACAGGCAGGCAAGTCGTGAACATCCACGTCATCAATATAATAAGACCCATAGGCAGTGGCGGTTTGTCTCAAAGCAATAAAATGATTGCCGCTAAGCGCATTATTGAGTTGAACCTCAATATACAACCAGGTAGTACCACTCGCGGCAGGCGTTATGTTTCGAATTGGCTCAAATGTAGTTGGGTCTAAAACATCTGACATTACACCAACTTCAAACGTCCCCGCAGAGGCATTTGCCATTCTCAACCAGAAAGTTACCTCCATAGTATTTACCTCTGCATCAAAAGCGCGGGTTGCTATTGTTTGCACTCCATAGCCGTTAAATTGTATGCTGTTGGGAGATGAGTGATTAGCGTTAATCGCAACTTGGGGAAATCCATCGTATTGATCAACTACAGTCCAGCAGTAAGGCTTGGTTCCCTGCGCATAACTATCAAAATTGTCCATATAGGGCAATGTTGTTACTGCTTCGCAGAGAGTATAGAATGTTACTGCTTCTGTCCAGTTGCTTGTTCCGTCCGCACCGCAATCTGCCTGCACATATACGTAGTACAGCGTACTTGGCAACAAACTTGTTGCAGTGTAGGGATTAGCAAGAGTAGCGGTTACAGGGTAGGAAGTAAAATCGGCTATGGGACCTTCGGAAATAATAACGTTCCATGCTGCTTCTGCGCCGCCCGTCCAGGAAATCTCTGCCGTTGTCAGACCAATGTCCGATACCGCCACAGAAATTGGAGTACCGCAGCTATTGCCTGTGATACTGATATTGTCAATAGCAACAGGATTACTACCACCGCTATTATCACAATAAAACATAAATACAACCTTTTTTGTTGTATTAGCCACATAGGAGCTGTGAATGTAGAATGTTGAGCGTTGCCAGGCTGCCTGCCCAAAAAAAACTCCCAAATAGATCACACCCTCGCCGGTAATCCAGTTGTTGGTTAGATTGCCCCAGGTAGCTGGAACAGTCATAGTGTCAGGGATAACAAAAGCCTCTACCCTGTCCCAATTAGCACTCTCTGCCATCACTGCCCAATCAAACGAAATCGAGTATTCGGGGAAAGAATTCCCGAAATCAACAGTAAAGTACGCCGTTGAGTGACTCACTACGGTATTGGTGTAGGCATTGGCAGTGCCATCGTTGGTAATGTACAGGGAATTGCCGGGGTTTCCCGTTGCCGAACCAATCATCCAATAATTTGTAGCAGTATTGGGTGCCATTGTCCAGTCAGTACTTACGGTGGGATTTTCAAAATCCATCGTAAAAGGCACAGTATAGGTTGTCTGTGCCACTCCATACATAGCAAACAAAGTTGCTATGATTAATGTTGTAAAATGCTTCATACGTTAAAAAATTAAATTTATTAATAAAAAAAATTAAAACTTCCTAAAAAAAAGCCAATGGCAGTCTGTTTTTATTAACAGACTGTATATCAGCTATATAATTATAATACAGGCACGTAACTGCTTGATAATCAACGGCTTGGCGGAGTAACTCACTCATAATCAATAAGTTACGAGCTTTTTCTGTTCGTAACATTGGAATCATTGGTATTTGTGAGTAACCTTTCATCTTTGTATTTGCTTTTATCTTTTTTGTTGATAGAAAGTAAATGCGAAGATAAAGTATTTTTTTTAATAAACAAAATGTTTTTTTGGGAATGCTATTTGATAAATAAATTATTTGGAGGTTTTGCCTGAAAGCATGACATTGTGGCAAAAGTTCTGCCCTTCGAGAAGAGGTGGTACTTGCATTCGCAGGCTCCTATGAATGTATTTTAGAACGTCTTATATTTGGCAGTCTGGGAGCATCAATGCCCCGTCCTATCGTCTGGTTTGAAGTTTCAATATGAACTTCGTCCCAAAGTTTTTTGTCTATAAAACTCTGCAAAAGTTGCCTTCCCCCCTCTACAATAAGCGATTCAAGCGAATTTTCAGACAGATAATTCAATATTAGGAAAATAATATTTTTAGAAAAATCTAACTTTTCATAAAAAATATTTCCGTCTGTTTCCTGTTTTAAATCATTAAAAATAACTGTTTTAGTCGTATTATCAAAGATATTGTAATCTTTTGGAACAACAAGATTCCTGTCGATAATTAACCTGACCGGATTTTTGCCTGCCCATTTTGTAACTGTCAGTTTGGGATTGTCCAAAAGTGCAGTTCTTGTGCCAACCAAAATTGCCGCTTCTTGCGTTCTGCCCTTATGATTGAGCGTTTTAGAAACTGAATCTGATATTTTTAGCGGCGGCAAATCGGCATTCTCCCTTTTTTTGTCAATAAATCCGTCTGCGGTTTGTGCCCATTTCAAAATGATGAACGGACGATGTTTTTCAATATTGGTAATAAAACGTTTGTTAAGATGTCTGCAAGCCTCCTGCTCTATCCCTGCAATTACTTCAATACCTGCATTTTGCATTTTGCCGATACCTTTGCCATTTACTTTCGGATTTGGGTCTGCCATACCGACAACTACTTTGGGAATTTTGTTCTCAATAATCAAATCAACGCAGGGAGGAGTTTTGCCGAAGTGCGAACAAGGCTCAAGATTGACATAAAGAGTTGATTTGCTAAGCAAAGATTTATCTTTAACCGAATTAATAGCATTAACCTCAGCGTGAGGCTCACCGTAACGCTGATGATAGCCTTGCCCGATAATCAGTCCGTTATGCACGATTACAGCCCCAACCATCGGATTTGGCGCAGTTTTACCCTGAGCAAACGAGGCAAGGGTGAGACAACGGTGGATAAACTGACTTGCTCTTTCGTCAGGCTGAGGGTCGGAACATGTATTGTTATCTGATATTTCCATAGATTTGGTTACTTTCCACTCATCACCACCAGAGGCACAAGCATTTCTTCAAGCGAAATTCCGCCGTGTTGAAAGGTGTTTTTAAAATAGTTCACATGGTAATTTAAGTTGTTGGGATACACCATAAAATTACCGCCTGTTGCAAATATATACGAAGAACTGATATCAGGACTTGGCAGCAAAGCCTTTGAAGGTTGCGTTATTTCAAAAACATCTCTTTTGTTGAAGTTTAACGCTTTGCCAACTTTATATCGTAGATTTGTGCTTGTGTTTCGGTCGCCTATAACCTTGACTGGCTTACTGACTTTAATAGTGCCGTGATCAGAGGTAACTACCACCTTAAAGCCGTTTGCCGCAAGTTCCTTGAAGAGCGAAAAAGTAGATGAATGCTTGAACCACGACACCGCCAATGCTCTGTATGCCGCTTCGCTTTGTGCAAGTTCGCGTATCATTTTTGAGTCGGTTCTTGCGTGAGAGAGCATATCAATAAAGTTCAATACACATACATTCAGAGGATTAGCCTTTAGCGAAGATATTTGAGAGAGCAATTTTTCGCCGCCGGCAGAATTGTTGATTTTGTGATACGAAAAATTTATTTTCCTGCGATAACGCTCTAATAATGCTGCTATTAGAGCCTCTTCGTTGTTGTTTTTCCGTTCATCGTCCAGTTCGTCAACCCAAAGCGAAGGCAACATTTCCTTTATTTGCAGTGGCATCAGTCCTGCAAACAGCGCATTACGGGCATATTGCGTGGTGGTGGGTAAAATGGTATAGCAAAGTTCCTCAGTATCAAAGGTAAAGTAGTCACCAATAATTTCCTGTACCATTTTAAATTGGTCGTAACGAAAATTGTCTATCACTATCAAAAATACCTTGTTTCCTTCGTCTAACAATGGAAAAATCCGCTTTTTAAACACATCAGGACTGATCAGTGGACGCTCGTCAGGATGTTCAAACCACGAAAGATAATTTTTTGAAATATACTTTGAAAAAGATAAATTTGCATCTTCTTTCTGCGAAAGCAAAAGGTTGTGCATTTCGTTTTGGGTAGAATCCAAACGCAAATCCCAAAAAACAAGTTTTTTGTAAATATCTGTCCACTCTTCGCTCGAATTGGCAAAGTTAATACGGTTGCTGATTTGTGCAAATTCCGTACTGTAGGTAGTTGTAATCTGCTCTTTTACAATATCTTTGCTGTGAAGATTTTTTTTGAGTGTCAAAAGGATTTGGCTTGGATTGACCGGCTTTGTGAGATAGTCGGCAATTTGATTGCCTATAGCCAGATCCATAATGTTCTCCGCTTCGTTTTTGGTAATCATCACAACAGGAAGATTGGGATTTGTCTGTTTTATTTTAGAAAGGGTTTCAAGCCCTGAAATGCCCGGCATATTTTCGTCTAAGAACACAATATCAAAGCATTGACTGTTAATTATTTCCAACGCATCAATGCCATTAGTTACGGTTGAAAGTTCATATCCTTTTTCTTCTAAAAAAATCAGATATGGGTGCAACAATTCAATTTCATCATCAATCCAAAGTATTTTTTGTTTCTTCTGCATTTTATAATTTTTTACGCAAAGGTACAACAATTTTTCCAAGAAAAGATTTTTATTAAGTGAAAGTTACGATTTGCTTTTGTCATTGCGCTTGCCCTGCGTGTCATTGCGAGGAACGAAGTAATCCGGAATACATTTTCCACAATTCTCACAATTTACAGACCCAAAATATGTCAATTCTGAAATTCTGTAAAAAATAAATTTGCACAATCCAAAAATTATATCTACCTTTGCACCCGATTTTAAACTTATGTGGATTTTTATTAACAATTAACTCAACACATGTTACCTAACTCGCTATCAGCCATTGG
>JAITNR010000269.1 GCA_031290375.1 Prevotellaceae bacterium
AGAGGCAATACGTGTAGTAAAATCAATGCCCAAATGGATTCCCGGCAAGCAATTAGGAAAACCTGTGCGTGTGTATTACACTTGTCCGATTATCTTCAAATTGCAACAATAATAAATTGAGAATGCATTCTTTAAATGGTTCAAAACATTTGCACTATTAAAAAAAATTTGTTTACCTTTGCGCTTGCATTCAGTTTTGAACAAAAGTAGAATCAAAAGCCGGCATCAAGAACAAAAACATCAAATCATTATCATATTCATAAAAATAAACTGTCTGAACAAGCCGAAAAATGACGATAAACAGGGAGTAGGCGTAACAAACCAAATTTCAATCAAGATGAAATCAGTATTTAAAAACATTATCGTATTAATGTGTTTTGCCTCATTTTGGGGTACGGGTTATGCTCAGGATATTATTGTTACTAAAGATTCGAAGCGCATAGACGCCAAGGTTCTGGAAGTAAATATCTCTGAAGTGAAGTATAAGAATTTCAGTAATCAAGATGGTCCTACGTACACCATTTTGAAGAGCGGCATTGCATCAATTGTTTATGAGAACGGCACAGTAGAGACGTTTACCGGGCAGGTTCCTGCTGCTGCTTCTGCAAACAGTTCGGCAGTTGTAGTTTCAGCCTCATTAATGGAGTTTGACCGTATGAGCGATGACGAGCAGGAGAAGTTTCTGGAACGTACCGACCGCGAAATCCATGAGAAATTTCACCGCGGCTCAAATCTTAGAAAAGCTGGCAGCGGACTGCTCTCTTCAGGTCTGGGATTAGGTGGCGGCGGACTGACGTTAATGATTGTCGGCTTAGCAGTGGTACTTGATGACTATACTGACTATACTACTGTTGCTACAGCCCTGACGGTATGCGGCGAAGTTCTGTTTGGCATCGGGCAAGCTCTGGTAGTGGCAAGCATTCCGCTGTCCGCAGTGGGCGGTGCTACGAAGAATAGTGCTCAGAATGATTACAAAAGGAAGTATTTTGGCGTGGGGTATACGCCGTCCGTACGTCTGAACGTTTACGGCACAGGTGTGGGTTTGGCTGTGCATTTCTGAGTATTCATTCTATGAAGTACTGAAAATTTATAGTTTTAAGGAACAGTCAATTTAAAATCAGATTAATAGAGCAAATCAGACAATGGGAACAGAATGGTTTGCAGAGTTTGGTTTGTACAATCTCGCCCCGAATTACAAGTCATTAAATAAACTATGAAAACCGAGTGTCGAAAGTACATACGGTGGTGTGAGTGTGTGGGAGTCCTCTTCTACCCGCTTGATTATTTCTTGTTTTGTTAGCAGGTCAGCAGTGAAAAATTATTTGATTTTGTCCTCTTAGAAGTCAGAAAAATATTGTCAAGTCAAGTCGCTTTTCCACGTAGAATACGGGTGCAGGTTGATGTATGAATTATAGTATCTGCTGTCGGCTGTAACCTCCTGCCCCACAAAGTCAGGCAGTTTGAATTTGCTGTTCGGGCTTTTTAATTCGATTTCGGCAATTATTAACCCTGAGTTTTTGCCGTTAAAAACATCAATTTCCCACTTATTACCTTTATAATCAACTATGTATCGGATTTTGTCTATTATCGGCTGAATACACATTTTAAGCATTGCTTTTGCATCCTTTATCGGAATTTCGTATTCAAATTCATCTCTTGAATAGCCCACCGCCGAATTTTTTATCGTCAAAAACGCTCTGCTACCGTAAATTCTAACCCTGACAACACGATTGTTTTCAGTCGAAAGGTAGCCTTGTTTTATTTTATAATGAGTACCCGTTTTTTTGAAATCAAGGCTTTTAACTAAAAATTTTCTCTCAATTTCTTTTGCCATTTTCTTATTAATTGCAATTTCATCCCTTTTTTTATGCCTTGGAAAAATTTCCACGCGAGGATTTCACTAAGCCTTTCAGTTCCATTACAACAAGAGTTGATAGCATTTTTTGAATTGGAATTTTTAGTTCCTTGCTCAAATCGTTGGCATCCAATTCAGTTTTGTGCAAAATTTCTACTATCTTTCTCTCTTCGTCTGTCAGTTCGGTAAAAAGCGGTTGCTGTTCCGGCGTTTTTTTCTTCCAACCCATAGCGTTGATTATGTCATCTGCCGATGTAATTATTTGTGCCTGATTGGTTTTGATGAGATTATTACACCCTTGCGAAAAGTTGTCATCACATCTTCCGGGAAAAGCAAAAACGTCTCTGTTGTAAGTGTTTGCCGCTTCGGCTGTGATTAATGCTCCACCTCTTTCTGCCGACTCCACTATCACGGAAGCATCGCACAAGCCTGCAATAATTCTGTTTCTTTTTACAAAGTTTGCTGCATCTATTCGTGTTTCGGACGGATATTCGGTAACAATAGCACCTCCGCTATCAACAATTTTCCGCGCCAACGCCTTGTTTTGAGCAGGGTAAAGCCTGTCAAGTCCGTGAGCTACAACGCCAATAGTATGAAAATTCTCGTTCAAAGCCGCCTTGTGCGCAATAGAATCTACGCCGTATGCCAAACCGCTTATAATGGTAGCATCCTGCTGATTTGCAGACAGTTCCTTAATTAACTTGTAGCAACACTCTTTCCCGTACGAAGTTACGTTTCTTGTGCCGATAACAGCAACAAAATAACCCGAATTTAAATCGCAATCGCCTAATGAGTAGAGAATTATCGGACTGTCTTCGCACTCTCTAAGCCGATAAGGGTATGATTCATCAAGAAGGCAGTGAATATTGATATTGTGTTTTCGGGCAAACTCAATTTCTTTTGCTGCCCGTTCAATTGCTTGATTTTTAATATTTTTATCCAAAAGAACGCTAATATTTTTATTAAAACCCTTAAAGTCCGCAGGCTTTGCATCGAAAATGCCTTGAACACTTTCAAAATGACCAATCAGACCTTTGGCATTGATCGGTCCTATGCCTTTTATAAAGGTCAGTGCTATTGCATAAAGAGTGGCGTCCATCTAATTGCGTTATGATTGAGGTTGTGTTTTGAATCTGCGGTGCATCCAAACCCACTGATTTGGAGTTTTTCGTATAAAATTTTCCATTGCGGCAGTTTGATTTTGAGTGTTTACAATCAAATCTTCTTCTTTGTTATCTGTATGAATAAGAGGTAGTTCCGGCTGAATATCGAAGCGATAGCTGCCGATGTCCGTTCTCGTCATAGCCATTGGCACAATTGCCGCTCCCGTATCAAACGCCAACCTCGAAGCACCAAGCGGCGTATATGCTTTTTTGCCAAAAAAATTGACGTAGCAACTTTTGACCTTGGTGTCCTGATCAATCATCAAGATCAAACAGTTACCTTGTTTTAACTTCTCAACTAATTGCCTGTAAGAGCCACCCCGCTCAAAATTAACCATTCCTCGCCGTTTCCTGAACCACACCATTGACTTCTGTATCAAATAACCCTTAATGGGCTTGCTCGCAGCAACAGTTTTGTAGCCAAGCATTGGCGGAGTAACGGCGGACAATTCCCAAGACGAGAGGTGCGGAATAAGGCAAATCACGCCTTTACCTTTTTGATACGCCTGCTCAAGATGTTCCTGACCTGTAACCTTCACCATTTTGAAATATTTTTTCGGCTTTTTGATATAAACTGTAGTAAAAAAATCGAGCAATGCCCCTGCTACATTAGTAAAAACCTCTTTTGCCATCTGTTCTGTTTGCGTCCGGTCAAGTACGTTGTTGTAGGCAAGTTGCAGGTTGTCGAGGGCTGTTTGGCGGGCTTTGTGCCCATATTTATAATAGAGTTTGCCTGAAAATTTTTCCAATCTTTTTCTTACAAACACAGGGCATATCCACAAAAAAAACATTATTATCACAAAAAATGGAAAAGCAAGCAATAATACGGTTTCTCTGCGAAGTACGCTTTTGTTTATTTTCATTTTTTTAGATTATGGAGCTAAATTTTTGGATTTGCATTATTCCTCTATCCTGTTCTATCTATTTAGCAGCCCGGTTAGCAGCACGTCCATAATTGTGGTTTGCCTGTCTTTTATGTGATTGCCGATAGCGGTTTTCAGGTATGGGGCTTCGATGCCTTTTAGCGAATAAAGTATGAGTATCGCTGCCCATTGCGGAGAAACGGGCTTGAAACTGCCCTCTGCAATACCTGATTCTATTATTTGCTTTAACATTCTGATTTCCTTCACGTCAATGGGACGCCGAGCCTTTTCCACCTCGTAAATATTTTTAAAAAAATCAGCCTTGAGTGAGCCGTTGCGGTTAATCGCCTCTTTGATTACCTCAAAACGGGTAAAAATATAAATTTCGAGTTTTTTTAACGGCGAAATATTTCTCGCCATAACCTCTTGAAGCCGTTCGATAAGAATATCGAGTTCGTTTTCTATTACGGCAAGATAGACTTCGTGTTTGTTGTTGAAGTAGGTATAAAGAGTGCGTCTGCCCTTACCCGAATTGACTGCAATATCGTTCATAGTAACGTTGTCTTTGCCGTTTTGGGCAAACAGGTTGCGGGCTACATTCACTAATATTGCTCTGGTTTTTGTAATTTTTGCGGTTTTCATTTCTCTGGTAAAAAAGTTGTACAAAGTTACATTTTTTTTTGTTATTGAGCACTTTTTTTTTTTTGAGTTGCTATTGTTTTTAAAATCACCTTGTAAATGTTAAAAAAATTAACATGATGTGGGAGATGTTCCCCCTTACGCGGGGGAACACCTTCCCCGCATAAGGGGGAACATCTTCCCCGCATAAGGGGGAACATCTCCCCCGCGTAAGGGGGAAATAAAAAGACTTTCCAAGTTTTGAAAACTTGGAAAGTCTATAAACTAAGGCCTGCACTGTCAATAGACTGTAAAACAACTGTTTTACAATACCTTCAAAACTTTGCTAAAAGTTGTACTCTTTGGCTCTTTCAAGTCTTTAC
>JAITNR010000039.1 GCA_031290375.1 Prevotellaceae bacterium
AACAGACGGGCATTTATGGGGTCAATCTTCGATTTACTCATAAAAAGAATGGTGCTGAATAAACTAATTAGGCTATAAATCAATACATTAACTGGGGCGACTTAAACGCTTATACCAATTTTTTTTACAGAATTTCAGAATTGACATAATAAATATCGTATCTAGTACCCAAATCAGTTCCAAAAACGCCGTCATTGCGGGCTTGACCCGCAATCTCCTTCTAAATAGTCGTTCCTTATAATCGTAGTAGCAATTTAATTTTCAACAAAATAAGTTCAAAATAAATTTGGTATTTTCCACCAATTTTAGTACCTTTGTAGCAAAAAACCGGAAAATTATGTTAGGAAAATTACCTGAAAACAGTAGCCGCGAACTGTTTCGCGCCCGACTCGAAGATTTGATAAATCCGCAACACGAGCCGGCTTTGCCTGCAACAAAAATCGATTGAAATTACTTTGAAGATGAGTTCAAGGGCTTTTATTCGGAGAAACCGAGCCGTCCGAGTATGCCGATACGACTGATGGTTGGCGTGCTGATACTCAAGCATTTGTATAATATTGGCGCTTGCAACGGCAAACATCCCAAGCGTGCAAAACAGGCAAAAAAAGCGAAAAAACGGTTGAAAACCATTGCCAACAAACTGTTGCGTGAATTGGAACGCAAAATGACCGAAGATCAAAAAGCATGATATATCCGTTACTTAATCAGATGGGAATCAACAAGCGCAAACATTTCATATCACGCGCGGGTATTGAGCCGATAATCAGTTATTTAAAATACGATTTGGTTGTTTGAGAATTACTTTTTGGGCACAGCAGGCATCCAAATCAATGCTTTGATGGCAGCAACTGCGTGAATTGGTGTTGTTAAGTATTGACTATATAATGTAAAACCGATATGCCAAAAATATGTTGGCTTTTACATAATAGTAACTTTGTGCTTCTAAGTCCACTGATTTTTACAAAGATTGCAATATCAAAAATTTGTGTAATTTTGCAATGTGATACTGAACTACATCTGGATAGGTTTTTTGATAATCGCAATAGTGGTTGCCTTTGTAACTACCTTTGTGAGCGGTAACGGCGAAGTTCTTGACGCGGTTATGAGTTCTATGTTTGTTTCTGCCAAACAGGGTTTTGAAATTTCGCTCGGACTGACAGGCGTGCTTGCCCTTTGGCTCGGAATAATGAAAATAGGAGAAAGAGGTGGCGCAACAGGCTTTATATCAAGGATTACCGCACCGTTTTTCTGCAAAATTTTCCCCGAAATACCCAAAAACCACCCCGCACTCGGTTCCATGTTTATGAACTTTGCCGTCAATTTTTTAGGCATTGATAACGCCGCTACACCATTAGGATTAAAAGCAACTAAGGAATTGCAAGAGCTCAATACGGAAAAGAGCAGACCTTCTAAGGCTATGATGATGTTTTTGGTACTCAATACTGCTGGCATCACACTAATACCCATGACAGTAATTACATATCAAGCACAATTTGGAGCAAAGAACCCAACGGATATATTCATACCGACTCTTTTGGCAACTACAATTGGCTTTTTGTCAGCTCTAATCATTGTTGCTATTTGCGAAAAAATCAATATTTTACACAAAAACGTTATAATAACTCTTATTGTTTTAATTGTTGTTTTAAGTAGCTTAATTTGGGCTTTTTCCTCAATGAATAGCAAGCAAATGCAATTTTATTCTATGCTGATAACCAATACGTTAATTTTTGGAATAATTATTTTGTTTATTTTTGCAGGAATAAGGAAAAAAATCAATCTCTACGATGCCTTTATAGAAGGGGCAAAAGACGGTTTTAAGGTGGCAGTTGGGATAATTCCGTTTCTGATTGCGATATTGGTGTCAGTAGGCATGTTCAGAGCCTCAGGGGCAATGGATTATCTGTTGTTTGGGCTGGAAAAATTTTTCGCATCTGTCGGCATAAACACCGACTTTGTCGGCGCAATACCAACTGCATTGATGAAACCGCTCAGTGGGAGTGGTGCAAGGGGCTTAATGTTTGATGCAATGCAAACTTACGGAGTAGATTCTTTTGTGAGCAAAGTTGCATGCACCATTCAAGGCTCTACTGACACTACATTCTATATTCTTGCTCTTTATTTTGGTTCTGTTGGAATAACCAAAACAGGCAAAGCCTTATTGTATGGACTTTTTGCAGATTTAGTAGGTATTGTAGCAGCAATATCGTTAGCGTATGTGTTTTTTCACTAACCTTACAAGCAAAAACTGAAAATCTATCCACAGTAAAAAATAATTCAATAACTTATAAATTTTATCGTATGAAAAATCTTATTATCGATTTCCTATTATTGACTATAACATTAATTTTTGCAGTTAGATTCCAGAAATATTTGAAGAAAGGTTTTCCTGGAAAGAAATGGAAAAAAGTAATCTCTAAAATTCAAGAAGGTAGTCTTGACAAATGGTGTAAATTTGTTAACCTCAAAAGATTGGCACTTTTATGCATCAAGTATAGGGCAATGATCTATTTCATTATACTTGCTTTTGTGTCAATAAGGATAGCATATGACAAAGATAAAAAAGAATATATAGTAAAAGAATTACAGGAGGCAGTAAGATTAGAATATAGAGATAGTACTGCAAATGTGCATAATTTGGACAAAGTTATTTTTATATACAATGAACTATTGAAAGAAAAAATATTGTCAATTGAGCAAAAAATTAGAATTTATGATGGACTAGGTGACATACACGAAAGATTGGCTTACAGCGGTAAACAAAGGGCTTGTGAATTTCATCTTTCATCAGACGAAAATGGAAAAATATTTTTTAGTCGCACTTATGTTGATGCGGGAACTATAATAGGCACCAATGATTTCAGATATGATACTATTATCCATTGTACTTATCCTGAGTATAAATCGCATTGGCAAACTGCTTATGATAATTTTGAGCAATGTTATAGGTTACTTCTGAAAAATCCAGATTGTTATGAAAGAAGTACAAGTTTCACCATTGACGTTATTCATTACTACAAAAACATATCATATTTTTTCCTTTGTGATTATTTACAAAATGGAGAAATTAAAAGTTTAGATATGGCAAAGGAATGTGCAGAACAATCAATAGCAATTATGCGAAAGGCCAATGTTTATACTTCTTACAAAAATCTAGACACAAAAATAAAGCTCATCAAATTCTTATATGAAAACGAATGGCTTAAATGTGAGTGTTTAAATTAAGTTTGTTTATTACTAAACACAAAAAAATACAAATAAAAATGAACCCAACAAATCTTCTCTCAATTGGCATCGCTTGCGACCATGCAGGCTTAGAACTCAAAAACGAAATCATCGAATATCTTGAACAGCAAGGTGCCACGATGTACGATTTTGGTACCGACAGCACTCAAAGCGTTGATTACCCCGACTATGCCCACCCTTTGGCATCGGCAGTAGAAAAGGGCAACTGCGACTTTGGCATCGCCATCTGCGGCTCAGGCAACGGCGTGAATATCACAGTAAATCACCATCAGAAAATCAGAGGAGCACTGTGCTGGACGACAGAAATAGCCAAACTTGCACGCCTGCACAACAATGCAAATATCATCTCTCTGCCCGCAAGATTTATAACCAAACAGACAGCCATAGAATCTGTCAAAACCTTCCTTTCAACCGATTTTGAAGGTGGCAGACATCAGAGTAGAATTGATAAAATTTCTTGTCAGGTTTGAAAAAAAAATATTTGACACAAGGATAAATATTTCCATTATCCATTTTGGACATGACATCTTTTCAAAACTCCAAATCGCCGTCAATAATCTGATGCCATGGCAAGCCGCTCATGGCAAGTTTTTCGAGGAAAGGATCGGGATTGAACTCCTCTACGTTAAACACGCCTGCACCGCCCCATTGTCCTATCAGAAACATATATGCACCCGTCATCGCAGGAACCCCGGTAGTGTAACTGACTCCCTGAGTACTTGTTTCTTTATAGGCTGCCTGATGAGAACAGTTATTGTATATATAATAAGTTTTTGATTGCCCGTCCTTTACGCCACTTATACGGCAACCTATCGAAGTCCAGCCTGTATAGTTAGCTCCCAAATCCTGCGGATTGGGCAAAACGGCTTTTAAAAACTGTATCGGCACTATTTTTTGTCCGTTGTAGTCGATTTCATCAATGCGAGCCATTCCAATGTTCTGAATTACACGCAGATGTGTCAAATACTCCTGTCCGAAAGTCATCCAAAATCTTGCACGTTTCAGGGCAGGAAAATTTTTAACCAAACTTTCCAACTCCTCATGATACAGCAGATATGACTCCTTTTCGCCAATGTTAGGATAATGCACAGGCTGATGAACAGTAAGAGCATCTATAATTTTCCATTCGCCGTTTTCGTAATATTTGCCCTCTTGGGTGATTTCACGAATGTTGATTTCGGGATTAAAGTTGGTAGCAAAGGCGTGATGATGGTCGCCTGCGTTACAATCGACTATGTCAAGGCAGTGGATTTCGTCGAAGTGATGTTTTGCTGCATACGCAGTAAAAACAGACGTAACGCCCGGGTCAAAGCCACAACCGAGTATTGCCGTCAGACCTGCCTTTTTGAATTTGTCCTGATATGCCCATTGCCACGAATATTCAAATCGTGCCTCGTCTTTTGGCTCGTAATTGGCAGTATCCAAATAATTTACATCTGTCTCCAAACAAGCATCCATAATGGTTAAGTCTTGATACGGAAGAGCTACATTTATCACTAATTTTGGCTGAAATTTCTTAAACAAAGCCACCAAATCAGGCACCTTGTCGGCATCTACCTGAGCAGTTTCAACAGTAACACCGTAACGCTTTTTTACATCATCAGCAATAGCATCACACTTTGGTTTTGTACGACTTGCCAACATAATTTGAGTGAAAACATCAGGGTTTTGTGCCAATTTGTGCACCACCACCGTACCAACCCCGCCAGCACCAATAACCAATATTTTTGACATTTTTTTTTAAATTTATTGTTATGAAAAATTACTTTTTTACTTTATTTTCTTTTTTTTTCTCCTTTGCCTGCTTTCTGATGTTTTTGCGATTTTCACGGTTTTGTTTCCATTTGGCAAAAAGTCCTTTCAGGGAATTGAAACTTTCCCTATACACAATACCAATACCCTGCGTATATTCCCCTCCGTTTGAAAGGTAGGTATTGCTGTTTGTCCTGTTGTACGCTTTGGCACTCAGTCGCCCCGACCGATTCAGTTTGTATTCAATATCAAAGTCTATAATGGCATTTCTTGTGGCAGGATTGTCGGTACCTGCGTTGGCGTTATCATCATCTCGGTAACCCAAATTACTGTTAATCACTATTCTGTCATTAGGGGTATAGTTAATTGTAACGCCATATTCATTGTTCTTCTGTTGAGCCTCGTCTTCGCTCAGTTTGAGATTGACGCCGATGTTCCATTTGTCTGAAATCTGCGAAAGCATGGTATTAAGTTGCTGACCCACTGTGTTGGTAACTACCGCCAATACGTCATTAGGAGTATTTGATGTACTGCTGGATTGATCGCTTGGATTGTAAAACCGTCCGAAAGCCAGCAGATATATTATTTCACGGTTCATTATTTCATTGGTACTGACAATATTTCTCAAAGCACGCTTGACATCTTCATCAGAACTTGGCAAATCCAAATCGAATGCAATTGCAGGATGCATCAGGTTTTCTGTCAGATTGAGAATGCAATTTACGGGAACATTTTTGCTGTAAGAGCGATTGAGCACAGAATTGTCCAACAAATCGGTCAAAGAGGCTTTTGTCTGATAAAAAGCCTTAATGTTGATAGTCGGGTTTCCGGGCGCACCGTTCCAAATGAGCGAAGAACCGTCTGAAATAGTAAATTCACGCCTCAAAGCCTGTTGAAATGTGAAAAGATATTTACCCTCAACCAAAGAATAATTTCCAAAAAGGCGAAATTCGTCCGTCTTATTGTTATAAGTTATTCTCAAATTACCGTCTCCTGTAGCTCTGATCATATCACCGGAACGGCTGTCGAGAAAAAGTTGCAGTTCGGCATTTGGATTGACCGTCATTACAAGATTTGCGTTCAAATTTGTTGTCTGCTCCGAACCGTTTTCATAATTCTTTATGGTTTGTATGATGTCAACTTTGTCATTATTAATAAATTGAATAAAATTATTTGACGTAGCCGCCGATGTTTCGTCCAGCACAAGATAGAACTTTGTGTTAGGCTCGCTTGTCAGATTGCAGGAAATATTAACTCCCTGCCTGTTGCCGTAAATAACACCCGAACCTGTAGCATACGCCTTGCCGTAAAAGCTGTATTTGTTACTCTTTTCAGTATTGAAAACAAGCATTTTGTCCGCCGTCAGATTAATATTGTATTTCAGATTGTCAAAATACCTGTAACTCAAGTACCCATCTATGCTTCCACTATTTCCGTAAATATCCTTAACAACAATTTTTTTAAACAAAACAGAATCTCTTTTAACAGTTATAGTGTCGTTAAAAAGGAAGTCCGTGCTAAGAAAACCCACTCTCAGTCTGCCCTCATCTACCTTTGCTACGGTTTCCACTACGATACGCTTTTTTTTGACATTGCCATAGACTTTTACATGTCCGGTACCGTATCCTTCGAGGTCTTCAAAAATATCGTGTGTGAATTTTTTTATAAATTTAAGGTTAAGTCTTTTGGCATTGCCATTGAGAACCAATGAGTCGTGATTAAAATAGTACCCGCCGTTCAGCATTGTATAACTGTTGGTAGCTTCGGAACGAACTATGCCGTCAAAATTGAGACTGTTCGTATTGTGATTAAAGGTCGAAGTAACGTCCAAAACCCCCAAATTCGCCTCGTTAAAAATAAAATTGGACGAAGTCAGTTTTGCCTCCAAAACAGGCTTTGCCAAACCACGTGAAATGTCCACCTTACCGGACACTAAGCCACCAAACGACACAGACGCATTGGCAAGAAACAAAGTACTTATCAAATCCAGATTTATCTGTTTCAAATCAATGCTCAAATGGTCATTCTCCGACTTTGAAAGGTGTCCGTCAAGTTTTATTTGCTGCTCTTCGCCTGTAATAGCAAATTTATTAAAAACAAATGATTTGAAATCTGTAAGAATATTCGATTTTTCTATGTCAAAAATATGGTTTTTCAACACAACTTGAGTAGGTAAAATATTTACATTCAACCTTAATGCCTCATCATCCTTGTAAATGCGGGCATTGGTCAGAATTTCACCCGCTATCACATTATTCTTGTTTGCATTGTTCCACGCGATGAACAAGCTCATCAGATCATTTTCCAAACCTGAGTTCAGGGCAATAGTGAGCGAGTCGTTTTGCATCAGCATAACAGTTGAAGCACTGAGTTTAATGTCTTTTTCGTTGTTATGGCAGTTGAAATTAGTGCTGTTCAGTATCATTCTGCCGTTTGTTATCTGTGGCAATTCCATATTAACATTGAAGAGCTGAACATCACCGTTGTAAAAGCCGCTTAATGTTGACCGTTTGGTGGTTGTCCAAGCAATTTCCATCACGTTACAAAGCTCCCTGAGAGGCTCTATTTCAAAATAAAAACCAAAATTATTCCTCTGAATTATTCCATTTTTATTTTGACTCGAAGTCGGTTTTTGCAAGACAGGAACAGTATTCTGTATCATATTCAAAATGTCAGAAGGCAATTTGACAATAGAATACTCACCCGAAGCATGACCGTTTATCAAACCCGATTCGATATAGACAGTCAAAGAGTCGTTTTTGGTATTGGAAGAAATTTCAAAGTTGTTCAACTTGAAAACACCATTGTTTTTAAGCATAATTGAATCAAAACCAATCGTCCCATTCATTGTTTCAAGCCTGTCGCCCACAAAGTCTGCACTCACGGCAAAGGCTATTTCCAAATTAGGATATTTATCAGTCAAACTCAATTTATTTGGATTCAGATTATTTACTCTTGCAAAAAAATGAAATGTTTTGTTCTTTTCCGACATATCAACTAATCCGTGAAACCTGACCTGCCCGTTTTCGTCATCAATAGAGGCTCGACCCTCAAAAGTGTTTTTGGTTATGTTTCCATTAATAATAAGGTTGTTGTAAGTGTAATTTTTGTAAGTCAAAGTCTTTATTTTTGCATCAACCTGACTTTCCAACGGAACATTTTTACCAAATCTCACAGTTGCGTCTGCATCAAGATTGATGTTGCCTAATCCGCTCTCTTTGGCAGTAATAAGCGCAAGGTTTAAGTCCGATGTATTAATATGACCCTCTACAACCATATCCTTGAAATTGTTGTTAGACCTAACAGCGAGGTTCGTTTCCACACTTCCAATATCGGTATTGAGCCTGCCCGAAAGAGCCAGATTACCAAGATAACCGGAGATTTTTCCTTTGTAAGAAAATTTGTTAATGTTTTTTATAGCATCTGGCAAAAGAAAAGGCTTGCGTTTGAGGCTCGCAATCAAGTCCTGAACACTCAAAGCTGTGCCGTGCAAATCGTCTATCGAAGCCAAAACATAAGTACTTCTCAAGTCCGGCAACCCTGTTGCACGACAACTCCCCGAAAAACCGATTTTACCGTAATTCACACTCAGTTGCGACACACTCAAATCTTCGACTCTACCAGAAGCGTAGAGGTTTGCCGTCAATATCTGATTTAAACCCGAAAGTTGATATGAAAGAAAAGACAAATCCTTTGGATTGACTTTTGCCGTCAACAGACCTGCCCTGATTTGAGTTTTTTCAAAATGACTTGAAAGTGCTTCAATACTGTCATATTGCAAGACTACGGAATCAATCAGGATCTCTGATTTAGTCAACAAAAGTTTGGTTTTATAAATCCTACAGACAGTATCATTCATCAAAAAAGAAGTTTGAAAATTCTTTAAACTAAACCCCGATTTTTCCGAAAATGAAAGCTCTCTGATTTTTCCCTCATAATGATTTTTAGCAATCACATCTATGGATAGACGGCTGTTGATATTGCTCAAAAAAAAATTTCCAGCATCAAAAACCTTGCTGCTCAATTGCTGAGGCTTGCGTAAATCTTTAAATGAAAAATTTATGCTTTTCAGTTGAATATCGTCAATCTGATAAACGAACATCCAATCCCTGTCATTTTTTTCTTCTTGTTTGAACAGCACATTCAGAAATTCGATGTTGGAATGCCCCGAAGTGTCGATTGCCAGGTTTATGCCGGCTTTGTTCAAAGTGATGGAATTGATAACAACCTGCTTCTTAAAAAGTTTGAGCGGTGAAAATCTTCCATCCAATTCTTTGGCGTTTATCAGCGTGTCACCCGACAAATCTTCAAGGTAAAAATCTTTAATCGACAACGAACTGAAGAGTTTCAAATCGACATGCCCAATAGAAACCTTTGTATTCAGTTTTTCTGAAAGTTCTTTAGTCAGCACCCGAACCGCATAATTTTGCACAGGTCCAAAACTTATCAGCACAAAAGGCAAAACAAGCAAAATCACCCCCGAAATCACCACCCACAAAACTATTTTTCCCGCCTTCTTCATTTAAATAATTGAATAATTGAATATACAGTACGACTAACATATTCAATTATTCAGTTATTCTTTAAATTGGTTTATGGTTTGGGGAATGTTGGGTGAGTGGAAGATGGCGTTGCCGGCAACAAGCACATCTGCTCCTGTTTGATAGAGTTTTGCTGCATTTTGCAGGTTGACTCCGCCGTCTATTTCAACCAGGGCATGAGCGTTTTTCCTGTCTATCATTGCTCGTAGGCGTTCTATTTTGGAATACGTGTTTTCTATAAACTGTTGCCCGCCAAAACCGGGATTGACCGACATAAGCAACACCAAATCAACTTCCAAAATAATATCTTCCAGCAACTCCACCGGCGTATGCGGATTGAGCGTAACACCTGCCTGCATCCCCGCCTCAACAATAGCCCTGACTGTACGGTTCAAATGCGTACAAGCCTCATAATGAACGTTCATCACCATTGCACCTGTTTTTTTACACTCATTAATAAATTTCTCCGGCTGAACAATCATCAAATGCACGTCCAGCGGCTTTGTGCTCAACTTCTTAACATACTCAAGCACAGGAAAACCAAATGATATATTAGGCACAAACACCCCGTCCATCACGTCAATGTGCAACCAGTCAGCACTGCTGCGGTTGATTACCTCAATATCACGTTCCAAATTTCCAAAATCCGCGCTCAGCAACGACGGTGCCAATAGTTTACTTGTTATCATCTGAATAACTGAATAATTGAATAACTGATTAGTCGACAAAGATAATAAATTTATTTCAATTAACAATGAACGACAGAATAATGAATGCAAAAAAAACATTCCCTTGTCGTCATTGTTTCGCTACGCTCGCAATGACGACAAGAGATGACTGAATAACCGAACAACTGAATATACAATACGACTAACATAATCAATTATTCAGTTATTCAATTACTCATCCTACGGACCCCTCAAGGGAAATCGACAGCAATTTCTGCGCTTCCACAGCAAATTCCATCGGCAGTTTGTTCAAAACTTCCTTTGCGTATCCGTTTACAATCAGAGCTATAGCATCTTCGGTGGAGATGCCTCTTTGATTGCAGTAAAAAAGTTGTTCTTCCGAAATTTTGGAAGTTGTAGCCTCGTGTTCCAAAATGGCGGAGGGATTTTTGCAGTTCATGTACGGAAACGTATGCGCCCCGCACGAATCGGACAAAAGCAAAGAATCACACTGCGAAAAATTACGCGCATTATCCGCATTTTCGGCTATCATCACAAGTCCGCGATACGAATTTTGACTTTTGCCCGCCGATATGCCTTTTGACACAATCCTGCTTTTGGTGTTTTTGCCACTGTGTATCATCTTGGTGCCCGTGTCAGCCTGCTGAAAGTTGTTGGTAACGGCGACAGAATAAAATTCGCCTGTCGAATTATTTCCTTTCAAAATACATGAGGGATATTTCCACGTGATAGCCGAACCGGTCTCTACTTGAGTCCATGAAATTTTGGAGTTGTCGCCTTTGCAAATTGCCCGTTTGGTAACGAAATTGTAGATACCGCCCTTGCCGTTTTTGTCGCCCGGATACCAGTTTTGAACTGTTGAATACTTTACTTCGGCTCTGTCCATGAGCACGATTTCCACTATTGCTGCGTGCAACTGGTTTTCGTCCCTGATTGGCGCAGTGCATCCTTCGAGATAACTGACATAAGAATCTTCTTCGGCTACAATCAGTGTTCGTTCAAATTGCCCTGTGTTTATCGCATTAATTCTAAAATACGTTGAAAGTTCCATCGGACATCTCACTCCTTTCGGAATATAGACGAACGAGCCGTCTGAGAAGACAGCCGAATTGAGCGAAGCAAAAAAGTTATCCGAATGAGGCACAACGCTGCCGAGATATTTTTTTACTAAATCAGGATGATTTTCTATTGCTTCGGATATTGAGCAAAAAATTATTCCTTTTTCTGCCAAAACTTCTTTGTGAGTTGTTTTCACCGAAACGCTGTCCATAATTGCATCTACAGCCATTCCGGCTAACATTTTTTGTTCGTTGACAGGCACTCCGAGTCTGTCGAAAGTTTTGAGCAGTTCCGGGTCAACATCTTCTATCGACTTTGGGGAACTTTTTTTGGGTGCGGCATAGTATGAGATAGCCTGATAATCAATTTCAGGGACGGTCAGATGTGCCCAGTCAGGCATGATTGATTTTTGCCAGTATTTGAACGCTTTGAGGCGATATTCAAGGAGCCATTCGGGTTCGTTTTTCTTTTTTGAAATAAGACGAACGGTATCTTGCGAAATTCCTTTGGGGATTATTTCTGTTTCTATGTCTGTCGAAAAGCCGTATTTGTATTCGTTTGACGTAAAGTCGGTTATTTTCATTTTGAATAACTGAATAATTGAATAATTGAATAGTTGACAAAGATAATAAATTTATTTCAATTAACGATGAGTACGTCTCTGTTATTATATTGTTCCTGACTTCGACGGTCAAAAATCACAAAGTACTATTACTCAATGACTTACCAAAACAGCGAGCCACTACACTTTTTAATTTTCGAGTAATTGATAAGGCACTAAACTTCGGTGTTTTTTCATTGCTTGATATATTGTTTGTG
>JAITNR010000021.1 GCA_031290375.1 Prevotellaceae bacterium
CGCCATGCAGGAGTATCAGTCGAGGTCGGATACATAAGATATTTGGCTCTTATGCCGTCTCCGGCAGTATCAACACTTAATGGAATATACGGTGGTGCTTGTATATATATACTTTAAATGTCTAAAAATTATGTCGAATATAGCTGTCGAAATAAAGGCGAATTGAAATCAACATTTTCAAAGAAAATCGGAAAAAATATAGCTAATTTTAGCCAAAAAAGCATTAAAATTAATAATATTTTAAAATAATTAAACATTTGACAGAAATCCTGCTATAATTGAGTTGATGAGACAACAATTAGGAGGATGCGCCAAATGTTTAATGAACTCATTTTAAATGGTTTTCCCGCTCTTGTCAAATTCTTCAATTTGTTGGATATTCAGAAACACTTTACTAAACCACAAGTCCAAAACATGCAGGCTTTCATCATTGCTATGTTATTAGATGGTTTTAATGGTAAGATGACGGACGTTAGTGGTTTGTCATTGAATACAACCCGCACCTCTGTATGTCATTTTCTAAATACTCTGGCATGGAATGATAATGTGCTGTTAAATGCTATGCAAAGTTATGTCGTTAAGCAAATTTGGGATGAATCAAAGAAGACTGGCAATCCGATATACGTTATTATAGATGATACGATCGCGGAGAAATCTGAGCCTTGGTCACAGGCAAGTTGTCCGACAATAAGCGGATGTGGATTTCATCGCTCGCATCTAAATAATAAGACTGTATATGGACACCAATTTGTAACAGTTATGCTACAGTGTGGTGATTTAGTGCTGCCTTATGACACAATTCTTTACGACAAGAAGAAGAGCAAAATACAAATTGCAAAGGAGGTTATATTGTCATTGCCGTATCCGGTTCATGAAGGATTTGTCCTAACCGACAGTTGGTACAGCTGTGAAGATTTATTCAAAACGGCTAAATCTAGGCATTTTCAGTACATAGGCGGTCTTAAAACCAATCGTTTAATCTACCCAAAAGATTACGCTAAAGATGGTATACAAATTCAAGATTTTGTCCGAACGCTTACAATACGCGATTTTGATTTGGTCACAATCAAAGGACATAAATACTGGGTTTACACCTATATTGGCAAAATTAAAGGGTTGAAAAACGCAAAAGTGGTCATAAGTTATCCTAAAGATGCACTCTTTAAGAGAGGATCTTTAAATGCCTTTGTTTGTACGCAAGTAAGCTTGTCAACCAAAGAGATACTGAATCACTACACAAAAAGATGGCCGATAGAAGTCTTTTTCCGTGAAGCCAACAGGCGTTTAGGGATGAAAAAATGTCAGGTTCGTAGTTCGACTGCTATTAGAAGATATCAGTATATGGTTATGCTCTGCTACATATTTTGTGGAATAAAAGTTGATGGAAATGTATTAAGTTTCAGCAAACAAAGACTTATTTATCAAGAATCGATTGAAAAATTTAAAATTCAATGGATCTTTGAGCAGGCAGAAAAAGGGAGTTCTTTGAGTAAGATTTTTGCTGAGTTTAGATGGCCTGCTTAAAGTTTATTGGCTGTACTTGTACGATTATTTCATCGACAAAATTCGATATTTTTTTTGAACATTTAAAGTTGATAATTGATGCCATAATTCTTCCTCGTTTGTATAGGAAATACTTGTGTTTGAGATTATATGATAAAATGTTGATTTAGTCAATATAATTTTAAGAAATTGCCTAAAAAAAGTTAGGTAATACATTTCAATGGCTTTGAAACGCTATATTTGCAGGCTTTTTCGGCTTTAGCGTCTGCTAACTTGTAAAGTCACGCTAGTGCTTTGTAAAGCTTAAAACTGTAACAAAACAGGGTATTGGAAAAAATGTAATATATGGTAGACTATTGTCAACAAATGATAAGGAGTCTACATATGCCTAAGTTAATCAACAATGTCAATCTTACCATTGAAGAGATTGAAAAGCTCAAATCACTCACACATAAAGGTTCAGGCGCGTCCGCCCGGTCGATAATGCATGCAAATATTTTACTGCTTACCAATGATGGTCTAACAGAAAAAAGGAAAAATGACCGAGAGGTTGCTGAAATGTTTGATATTTCTCCAACAACTGTCAATCAAGTTAGAAAACTCTACACAACAGGCGGACTTGAGGCGGCGTTAAGTCGAAAGACACGTATGACACCGCCTCATATTTCAAAGATAACAGGTGACTTTGAGGCTCAAGTAATTGCTGCTGCAACTGGCCCAGTACCTAAAGGATCGGCACGTTGGACACTCAGGCTATTGGCTGAATATTGTGAAGAAAAAAAGTACATAGTATCGATATCCCATAGTGCTGTCGGGGAACTATTAAACACAAACGAAGTCAAACCGCATTTAAGCAAATATTGGTGTACCCCAAAAGAGCGAGACGCAGATTTTGTAATGAAAATGGAGGACGTCTTAGGGATATATAAGATGGACTACAACCCTCAAATCCCGGTAATCTGTATGGATGAAAAACCTGTACAACTCTTAAACGAGATTCGGGAACGTGTCACAGCAAAGCCACTTATTATTGATCCGGAAACAGGTATCACCATACGCGGAAAAGTCGAGAAAATTGATTCCGAATATGTCAGATGTGGTACAGCAAGCATCTTTATGTTTACGGAACCTCTTGGCGGCTGGCGTCATACCATCGCGATGAAATCAAGAAAAACCGGCGACTTCGCCCTTTTAATGAGAGAGGTCAGCGATGTCTATTATCATGATGTCGAAAAAAATTGTATTGTGGCGGATAATCTGAATATCCACAACAAAGCCGCTTTTTATGAGGCGTTTGAACCACAGATAGCTTACAACCTCTGTCAAAAATTTGAATTTCACTACACCCCAAAACATGGCAGTTGGCTAAACATTGCCGAATCAGAATTAAGTTCATTGTCAAAACAATGCTTAGGCAATCAACGTATAAAATCCATCAATGAGTTGAATGAAATACTTAAAATATGGGAAGTCGACAGAAATTCTCGTCAAAAGGGCGTTAATTGGAGATTTACAACTGAGGATGCCAGGATAAAGCTGAAGCGGCTTTATCCAACTCCATTATTTTCATAAATTGTTACGCCGGAGCGCTCTGATTCATATTTTTCACGAACGGTCGCAATGCTGTCTCAAACCCGTGGTATAGCCGATAGAGAAAAGACTGAAAATTATACACCATAGGCTACCTCCCGTTTATAGCACAGCATATTTGTTGTACATAAAATAATTTTTGTACGATTTTCTTTAATTATTTGTCTTATGGCTTTGAATGATTTTTTCCACAGTTCCTAAAGATGCGTCAAGAGACTCCGCTATTTTTCGATATGGCAGCCCTTCATTGTGATATTCAAGCACATACTTGGTTAACCATTGGTTAATCCTTGAAGGCCTCCCTGCACCGGGCTTGTTTTTCCTACGCTGTAATTGCCGCGTAAGTTCGGCATTTTCTTGGGCGAGCCTGGCAATTTCAGCCCGCATGGCTTCCATTTCAGCATTAAGCTGCTTATTATCAAGTTCCGTCTGCTGTTCGTTTCTATCAATCATCGCACTACTCCCCAATATCTTATTGTGTACATAAATTAATTTATGTACACAATAAAGTATATGGAATTACATGTCAATGTAAATTTTTAGATTTCTGTATTGGAATCATCTAAGCTTTCCAGAATGCGTTTTTGTTACAGTTTTAAGCTTTACAAAGCACTAGGCATGATCAGGCATAAATATTCCCACATTATTCCCACATTAGTTATTGATAAATGCTTTTAGATACCTTGTGATTTATCACAACAATGGCGTAAAATTAACGTTTCATTGAGCTTTATTTAGGTATTTTATGTTCAAAAAGAACTGAGAGGTCGGGGGTTCGATTCCCCCAGATCGCAATAAAAGCCCGGAAAATCAAGTGTTTTTCGGGCTATCATTTTATGAATTTTGGCTATTCCCACATTAGTTTTGGAGCGGATAATTGATCAAAAGTGAAGATAGCCTTGCGGCGTCTGTGGAC
>JAITNR010000188.1 GCA_031290375.1 Prevotellaceae bacterium
GTCAAAATGAAAAATATAGGAGAAATATTAAGAGAATTACGAGAAAGCAAAGATTTGCCTTTGCGTACTGTTGCTGCATTTCTTGATATTGACCAAGCTATATTAAGCAGAATTGAACGTGGGCAACGGAAAGCCTCTCGTGAACAGATAGTTAAACTTGCAGAGTATTTCAATGTAGATGAAAATGAGTTGCTGATTGCATGGCTTGCCGACCAAGTTACAGCTGTGGTAGCAGATGATAAAAAGATTGCAGATAAGGTGCTGAACATTGCGAAAGAACAGATTAAGCAATAATCGTATGGATACAAACGAATTAAAAAACACAAGAGGCTCTGAATGGCGGAAATGGGACTTGCATTGTCACACGCCATCTTCGTATGATTATCAATACAAGGCAGCAGATGCTGATGAGTTGATAATTTCTAAACTAATAGAAAATGAAATTTCGGTTATTGCAATAACTGACCATTTTGTTATTGATGCTGCAATAATCACATCTATTAAAGAGAAAACATCTGAAATAACCGTTTTCCCCGGTGTTGAATTGCGAACAGACAAAGGTGCAGCAAATATTCACGTTATACTCATATTTCCCGAAAATACAGATTTATCAACGTTAAAATCCGACTTTGAAGCAATTATGTTGAGAAGTAAAGCAAAAAATAATGATAATAATGATAGAATTTATTGGGACTATACAGATATTGTTGACTTCGCTCAAACACATAATGCGCTAATTTCATTACATACAGGAAAAAAAACTAATGGGTTAGATAAAGAAATAACCAACGCACTTGAAGTAGGACAAGCGATAAAAGAAGAATATGCAAAAACTGCTCATATTTTTGAAATAGGGCAGGTATGTGATATAGAAAGTTATAATCAAATTTGACACAGAAAAAATGTATCAACTACTTATGCAAAAATTAGATGGTCGTTCTTGGAATATTGAAAAATTGGAACGAACACTAAATATAACCAATTTAGAAAGTTATCTCAACTTTATTAAGCAAATATCGGCAAAAAATACTTTTAGCAACGAAATCAATCCTATCAGAAGTTATGTTTTAGATGTATTTTTCAGAAAAATCAAAAAATACAGACAAGTAATAATCGTTTCTCACAATGCCAACCTTGTAGTGAATGCAGATTCGGAGCAGATAGTAATTGCTCGTAACGAAGAGGGAGTTTTAAAATATATTTCAGGTTCATTAGAAAATCCCGAAATCAACAAACAAATTTGTAAAATTCTCGAAGGTGGCGAAAGAGCATTTTTGAATAGAGAAAAGAAATACGGATTTAAAAAGTAAAAAGAATGATTATGAATTACGATATAGATTTCAATTTTGGCAACAGTGATACAATGTATTTAACACATTCTTTGCACCCATACCCTGCAAAGTTCCCGCCACAATTGCCACACATAATAATAAAACAATGGATACAAATAATTTAGCAATACAAGAATTCCAACAAGTCCACGGAATAATTTCACAACGTCGTTCTCGTGCCTTGCAAAATGTGAATAACGAAAATTTGCTATCAGCGTGGGAAATAGGAGCGTTTGTTTCGACACGGCTCAAAAAATCCTCTTGGGGAAGCAAAACGGTTATGCAACTTTCAGAATATCTGCGCTCGCAAGACCCAACCTTGCGCGGTTATAGCAGAAGAACAATCTATAAGATGGTTGCGTTTTATGAGGCATATTCTTCTGTGCAATTTGTTGAATATCACGATAAATTAAAACTCAATAGATTTGTGCAGCCGGAAACTGCACAAATTGAAGATGCCGAAATACTCCAGCCATTGGTTGGAAAAACAATGGAAGTTGAAATTGTGCCATTTGAAATGGCACAATTTCCTGGTTTTCTGAATATAACAACTTTAACAAATCATTTTGAGATAATAAATACTTGTAAGACAATAGAAGAAAAGATTTTCTATGTATTGTATTCATACAAAGAACGCTTGAATATTAATGACCTCAGGCGTTGCCTCAAAAATCACACTTTTGCCTCGCTGATGGGCGACAGGCACAATCTTTCAAAAGGTTTAAAAGATATGTATCCACAGGCAACGCCAATGTTGAAAGATACGATTTTTGTGGATTTTCTCGGACTGCCTCAAAAACATTCGGAAAAACGTCTGCAAAACGGCATTTTAGATAATATGAAAGATTTTGTGCTTGAACTTGGCAAGGATTTTCTTTTCTACGATAAAGGATTTCCTTTGCAGGTAGGCAATTCTACTTTCAAAGTTGATTTGCTGTTTTTCCACAGAGGGTTGCAATGTTTGGTAGCAATTGAACTAAAAACAGGCAAATTCAAACCCGAATATATGGGGCAACTTGAATTTTACCTCGAAGCTCTCGACCGGGATATTCGTCGTAGCAACGAAAATCCGAGTATTGGCATTTTGCTTTGTCAGGAAGCCGACCGTAGCGTTGTAGAATATGCTATGAGTCGCAGTTTAAGTCCTACAATGATTGCCGAATACGAACGGCAACTTATCCCCAAAGAAGTTTTGCAACGCTCTTTGGACGAATTTTGCAACTTTTTAACATCTAAAAAATAGTTAGTGATGAACGAATCACTTGTAGAATGGACTTTATTGCGAGAGCAAAATTATCTCAACGAATGTTTGGGATTGGGCGTGAAAAAGAAAATTTTTCAGCAATATTCTACTGAATATGGTAGAATTGACTTTGCTCACGAGTTGAATGACGGACGCATTGCCATTACGGAGCTCGAAACGGTTATTGACAATAAATCAAAGTTAGAATATTGTCAGTATCAATGCCTTGAATACGCAAATATTCAGTTTGGCACAAAAGAAAAACCGTTAATAGTAATTTTGATTGCTAATGAAACGCCCGATAGATACAAAAAGCAACTAATCAATTTTTCAAAAGAAAACAATTTTGAGTTTAAAACCTATTCACTTGAAATAGTCAATACATACTACAAACAACTGATTGAGGAGGCAGTTAAAAATTCAGGTGTTCCATTAGTAAAACCTGTGGCAAACAATTTTACGCATTTGGCTTGCCTTAATCGGTTTATGCTACCGTTTTTTGATTTGGAAAAAGATGTTTTGCAACGCGACGATTTCATTGAATACTTTGATTTGAAAAAAGATAAAGCCGACAGCCATTTCAAAGTTCATAAACAAATGGCAGAATATTTTGAATTGATAAAAGGGAACTTCTAAAAACCCCATATTATTTTCAATTCATATTTTGAACTCGTTTTTTTGAGAATTTTTACTTTGGAGTTCTAATGTCTGTATCTTTGTTATTTTACATTCGTTTGTATCT
>JAITNR010000209.1 GCA_031290375.1 Prevotellaceae bacterium
ATCAAAATATGTTCCTTCCCGTCCGCGTCGGTTACCACAATATTTCCCGCTTCGTCTTTGTGGAAACTGTCCGCATCGGGTATCTCATAGTTCACCGTGATATCCACCTGCTCGTTGCCGTTTGCCTTGCCCGTATTTTTACCGCCTTCGGTTGTTTCGTCCAGATTCAAAACGGCGCTGTTCTTGCTCCAGTCGGTAACCACGGGGATAACGCCTTCCACCAGATAATAGTCGCTGTTAACAAAAATATCGCTGAATGTCACGGCCAGTTTCACATATCCGAGCATGGCCATCTGTGCATACCCTTTTCCGGTAAAGCGTCCGTTGCTGCCTCTTGCCTCCGTTACGGTGATCAAAAAACCGCCTGCATCTATCTCATGCCCGGGCAAGAGTGTTTCAAGCGGGGTGCGGTGAAGATTTGCAGCATCCAAGGTAAAGTTATCACCGCAGTTAACTTCCTGCCTTTGTGGCTGTTGGAAGTTAACGATGTCGGAGTATCCGCCCCAAAACGCACCTTTTTTGCTTTGCAATCGTGCTTCGTAAGCAGCGCCCGGCGTCAGCATGCTCAGTTCGAGGCTGAGCCTGTCGGTCTGTACCTCTGTCCAGTCTGCATCGCCGCTCTGTGCGCCAGAGGATATTTTTCGGTACATCAGTTTGTACCCGTCCAGTCCGGCTTGTGGTTCCCACTGGAACTTGGCACGGCGCGGCGCCACCGGTTCCACCGCCAGCACGCTCACTGCGGCAATGGGTTCTTCGGGCGCCCCCGCCACACCCGCCGCACCGTAGGTAAATGTGAATACTTCGCTGTATCCGTCGTTGCGGAAGGCGTCGCGCCCTTGCGTGTCTATGGCGCGTACCCGCCATGCGTAACTCATGGCGGGCGTGAGCGCCGGATCGGCAATGCCGTACATGTAATTGCTTTGCGTGGTGGTGTGCGCCAGGATGGGCCGTGTGTTGCGCGTGATCTCCGTGGGGTTGTAGCCTGCGGGCTTTATCTCGAAGAGTTCCAGCAGGTATTGGGTGCTGGCGGCCGAGTTGGGTGAGGCGAGGTTGCGCGGCAACCAGCTGAACAACACGTTTTGCACCTGAAACGCAGGTTGGATGTATTGGTTCGGCGGCATGTTGAGCAGCGGTGGCTCGGCCTTATACAGATAGCAGAATGTGCTGCCCGGCAAACTCAGGGAGATCTCCGGACGGGCGTAATCGCAGGCGGTGAAGCTTATCTGATATGCCCCCTCGGGCAAGGATTTGGTTTGCAGGTAACTCGCGCGGCTGTATCCGGTAAACTCCATATTGTTGGGGTCGAGATAATGATAGAGGTCGCTGCCCGAAATCACCGTGGGCACGCCCGGCGAAATGTTCAAGGGGAAAGGGCGGTATGCGGGATGGGTGCGGATAATCTCGCGTCCGTTCAGGCTGATGCTCATCCGCAGAAACAAGCGGTAGGATGATTGACTGAGGTCGCGCTGCACCAGAATAACCCGCAACTGCTCGCAACCCGGCGCTGCATAGTCCGCCAGATATACCGAATAGGGCGGCGCCAACTGCGTGTTCACATACACCGGATGAATCTGGGCAATGGCCTGCGGACAATGAACCAGGAACAATGTCGGCAAAAGAAGCAAAAACCGGCAAGCAAACAGCGAAAAGCGAAAATGACTATTCATTATATGAAATTATTTCACTACAAATATAACATCCGCCAAAGCCGAAAATCCATGCGGTTTGCCTTTAAATACGAAGGACACATTCAAATCATCTATTCTTTTGTTTTTGAAATTGTCCAAATAGGATACAATTGTTGGCTTTAACAAGTCGATATTCCGTTTTAATTTCCATGAATTTTTGAAATCGTCCGTATCAACAAGCACCAGAAACAAACGATTTTCCGAACCAAAACGCATCTCTCCTTGATTTTCATAAAGCCATTTTGTTAAAACCGTTGGATTGTCTTGTGCTTCTTTCAATATTTCCAATTTTTCAGCTTTCAATGTTGCTAAAACTTGATTGCAAAACGCATCGTTTCTGTCTTTCATTTTCTCTGTTATTTCATAGAAAATGTGATTGGGTTTTGCGCCTTTGTCGAATGTAATATTTGCTTCTGTCGCTTTCTTTTTCAAATAGGTTAATTCGACAGGAAAGCCCTTTTCTTTTCTTTTTTGTTTGATATATTCGGCGGGCAAACAGGTAACTTTCAAATCGAAAGGAATCTCGTTGATAAAGAAATCCACGCTCTTAATCTGTCCGACTGTCGGTAAAACAACGGAATGTGACTTAAAAATGTTCTCTATCAAAACGCTGCTCCAATAATTGTACCAACTATTTAAAACATAGCCTTGTACAGCAGGATTTATTTCTGTTTCAAACTTAGATATAAGCTTGTCGTAAGACGGATTTGGTACTTTTACATACCTGCTTACCAAATATTTATCCAAAGAGTTTTGATAATCGCCACCCCAATCAAAATTTTTCAGTTTATACAACTCAGAAACCAATTGTGAAATGTCGATATTGGCTATTTGTGTCATACTTATTTTTCTAATATAATCATCTAACAAACTGTGGGATTTAGAAATATCTTTAGAAAGCAAATCAAATAATTCCCGAAAATTATCGTTTTGTTTTTTCGCATTTAATGTAATTTTAGAAGTTTCCAAAAAGCCTATTAGCAATTCTACCCGAATAATTGACTTGATTTTTAACCACAGTAAACCAACAATATCACGGCTAAATTCTTCTAATTTCTCGTTTTTGTGGAGATTGTCCCAGTAATCAAAATTCTTCATTATGCTAATTGTTCTTGTTTTTGAGTTGAAATAAAATGTGCTTTTCGAGGTTTGCAAACAAACAAAATTTCCTGACTTCCGGCAACACTTCCTTTTCCGCCTCTGCCGTTTTGGTAAGTTTTAGTTTCAATTGTCACATCCTTGTATTTCATGATTAGTTTTTTGAAATCATTTATTTCGGGATAACTCCTATTATTGTAACTAATTAACCAATGATGAATTTCGCTTGACAATTCAAACAATTTCTCGAAAGAAGAAATAACATTACGTTTTTTGTCAAATCCGCTATATCTTTGCGGTTCATATCGCTTAGTTCCATTGACAAATTCTTTGTCTTTCCAATACTCCGTATAAGTCTCGAGTAAATGATAAAAACCTTGATAATCTGCATGACTATCGCAATAAGGTGGGTCAAAATAAACTAAATCAATATTTGATAATTTGGGCAAAAGATCTAAAATATTATCATTAAAACTTTGATTATCTTGGCTATTATCAAAAATAGCGTTATTGTAACTTGGCAACAGGTCTAAAAATAAATCTTTTATGGGTCTGATTAAGCTTCGGTTTCGTCTTATCCTTTCAGGGTCATTGGCATAAATCAATGCCTGAGTATGCCCGAAATGTCCCATGGTGATTTTTCGTGTCATGCTACGGTTTATCACCGCAAATGCCAATGCTTGCTTGTATTCATTATCTAATAACGGAATGTTCGCTCTGAAATTATCTAAAAATACGGCCTCTTCTCGTTCAAAAAAAACATTGGTAAACGTGTTTTCTATTAAAGTGAAATCGTTTTTGTCAGGCGATTTTTGAAATAGCGTAATCAAATCCTCATCGTCTAAATTGAATGATTTATTTTCAATCAAAGCTTTCCCAATTTGGTTATTGAAATTAAGAAAATCGTTAGTAATGGTTTTGAACCCTAATTGTTTAAAAAGAAAACTAACTGATTGTGAACCCGAAAAGGCATCAAACACAGTAGAAATACCTTTAGGAATAAACCGATTTATCCACGATAAATGAGTGTGTTTAGCACCCAAATATTGTGGTTCAGGAAACTGATAGTGAAAATATTTATATTCTTCAAAAAGCATACCTTCATCTTTTTCTAAGATGCAAAATTAGATAAAAATTTCTGATTTCCAAAATCAAAA
>JAITNR010000086.1 GCA_031290375.1 Prevotellaceae bacterium
TTAATTATCAAAATTTTAACAGCATTTTTTTGCAACAAAATAACACTGCTTCCGAGATTATTTTTGGCAATACATATTTTACTTGTTTACAGTAAGTTAATTTTTAGAAGTGCCCTTTATTGTTCATCACTCAAACCGAATTGCCTTTGCCGGTGAGATTTTTGTAATTATGTGAGAGGGCAAAAGCAGCATCAGAATTGAGATAACAAACACTCCGACATTCAACAGAACTATCGTTGGCAGACTGATAGAAACAGGTACATAATTGACGTAGTAATATTCCGGATTTAATTCAATGATATGCGTAAAATGCTGTAATACAATTATTCCTAATCCTGTTATGTTTCCCCAAAGCATTCCTTTCGACACAAAAAACATCGCCTGAAAGAGAAAAATTTTTCTTAATCGTGAATTTTTACTGCCAAGAGCCTTGAATAATCCTATCGTTTGTGTGCGTTCTAAAATCAAAATAAGCAATCCCGAAATCATATTAAAACCAGCCACAGCCATCATCAGAACGAGAATTATCCACGCGTTGATGTCAAGCATATCAAGCCAGTTGAAAATTTGGGGATACAACTGTTTAATGGTCATCGTGTTGTATAAAAGTCTGTCGTTATTGAACTTGTTACCCATTACTGCACGCACTTTTGAGGTGGTTTTGTTCAATTTTGAGAAATCTGCAAGCGAAATTTCAAGCGAAGAAATTTGTGTGCTATCCCACTCGTTAAGTCTTTGGATTTGTTTCAAGTCACAGATTACAAACAAGTTATCAAAATCTGAAAAGGTAGTAGAGTATATTGCTTCAATGGTAAATTTCAGTGCTCTTACCTGTTGTTGAAAAAAATATGCAAAAAAATTATCACCCTTTTTGAGTTTAAGAGTTTCAGCTAAACTCTTGGAAATTATCACTTTATTGCTATTTTCGGGATTTGAAAAATCAATTATTGAGCCATCAAAAAGATTTTTCTTAAAAAAATCCCAACTATAATTTGCCCCTACACCCTTGAAAACCACACCTTTGAAGTCAGTCTCAGTTTTTATGATGCCCGGCTTTGTGGCGACCTGTCCTATTTGTCTTACATTTTGTATATCTGACAGTTGTTTCAGGGTTTCTGTTGAAATATCAATCGGTCGTTTCTCAAACGAATTGCTTGAACTGTATTCAAACACTTGAATATGAGAACTAAAGCCTATAACCTGATCCCCGACAGCATCCTTAAAGCCTACCACCACCGAAAATGCAATCAGCATCACAGCCAACCCCACAGCAATGCCGAACGTGGCAATCTTTATGCCGGGACGCATCGAAATACGCCTTCCCGTCTGGGAAAAACTGAACCGTTTAGCTATAAAATAAGGGAAATTCACTTTTATATGTTTTTTGTTTTAATTAACACCTCCGAACAGCACTTTAAAGGCATCTTCCAACTTATTGGCTGGTTTGATGTCTATGTCTTTTTTGCCTTTGAGTTGCGAAAAATTGTAAGTTGGCACAATTATTTTCTTAAAACCGAGTTTTTCTGCCTCTGCAATACGCTGTTCTATTCGGTTGATTGGACGGATTTCGCCTGAGAGTCCTACTTCGCCCGTCATTGCAATGGTTTTGTCGATAGCAATATCAAGATTTGAAGATAGTACGGCAGCGGCAACAGCCAAATCTATTGCGGGATCATTTACCCGTAAGCCGCCTGCGATATTGAGGAAAACGTCTTTTTGGGCAAGTTTAAATCCCGCCCGTTTTTCCAAAACGGCAAGCAACATATTCATTCGTCTGATGTCAAAACCTGTAGCAGAACGTTGCGGAGTGCCATAGGCGGCAGTGCTTACAAGCGACTGAACTTCAATCAGAAACGGGCGTACACCCTCCAACATCGCAGCAATTGCCACACCCGACAAATCTTCAAGATTTTGCGACAAAAGCAATTCCGAAGGGTTGGAAACTTCCCTTAATCCGTTTTGTTGCATCTCGAAAATCGCCAACTCGTCGGTTGAACCGAAGCGGTTTTTGTTTGCCCTCAAAATTCTGTAAAGATAGTGCCTGTCGCCCTCGAATTGTAAAACAGTATCTACTATATGCTCCAAAAGTTTGGGACCCGCAATGCTGCCGTCTTTGGTAATGTGTCCGATAACAATTACGGGAATATTACTCTGTTTGGCGAATTTGAGCAATGCTGCCGAACATTCCCTTACCTGAGTAATGCTGCCTGCCGAAACATCAAGCACCTCCGAGGCAATGGTTTGAATAGAGTCGATTATTACAATTTCAGGTTTGACATTTTTTATTTGAGTAAAAATTTCTTCCAAAGAATTTTCAGACAAAATATAACATTCTCCCTGTGCCTTTCCTATTCTTTCTGCCCTGATTTTCAATTGACTCACGCTCTCTTCGCCTGAAATGTAGAGTATCTTTTTGTCCTTCATTTGCAGGGCTATCTGTAGAACAAGCGTTGATTTGCCAATTCCGGGCTCACCGCCTATGAGCACCATTGAACCGAGCACCAACCCACCGCCAAGCACGCGGTTGAGTTCGACAGAAGTGGTATCAATACGAATTTCTTTGGTGATACTGATTTCGTGTATCAATTGCGGTTTCTCTTTTTTGACAACGGAAATATAGCCGTGCGGAATTTTTTCGGGCTGTGTTGTATGAATTTTCTGCTCTACAAACGAATTCCACGCTCCGCAAGAGGGGCATTTGCCATACGCCTTTGGGTAATCCATTCCGCAATTTTGACAGAGAAAAACTGTTTTGTCTTTTGCCATATTTTTTAATGTAAAATTCTAAAAACCAATTCTTTAAGGATGTATTCCGATGTAGGAGAAACTACTCCAAAACCTTTGGATCTGGCATCGGCAATGCGGATTTGATGTATGATTTCCCGTAGTTTTGGGGTGGGGTAAAATCTTGCAGCAGTGGCATATCCGCTCACAAAATAGGGATTAATACCCAAAACTGTGGCTGCATTGGCTTGAGATTTGTCTTCAAGCAGTTGATAATGAAGTAAATTCACAAAATAGTTAAACATTGTCGCCAAAGTAAGCGTAATAGCAAAATCTTTGGGATTTTGCCCAAAATAAGCCACTATTCTGTTCGCCAAAAGAATGTTTTTTTGCCCCAGGGCATTTGTCAATTCAAAATTGTTGAAACTTTTACTAACCCCTACATTTTTTTCAATAATCTCGAAGGTAATCGTTTTTGTATTCTTAGGTAAGAGAATCAATAACTTATCAATTTCAGTAGTAATTCTTGACAGGTCGTTGCCTATGTGTTCTGCCAGCATCTTGGCTGCCTTTGCATCTATTTGAAGGCTCACGTTTTTGCAGTAATTAACAATCCAAGTGGGCACCTGATTGTCGTAGAGCGTGGTGGAATTAAACAAAACGCCGTTGTTTTCCACATCCTTGATGTACTTTTTTCGCTTGTCGGCTGTTTTGAATTTATAGCAGATTACCAAAATTGTATTTTTAGGGATATTTTTGGTATAAAATTCCAACTTGTCCAACTGTTTTTCGGATCTGTCAAGGTTTTGTGCCTCTTTTAAGATAACTACCCGATAATCAGCCATAAATGGAAACTGCTTTGCCTCCATAATCACCTGTTCAACTTTGGTATCCTTGCCGTAAAGTACCTTGAGATTCATATCTTTTTCTTCTTCTGAAAGCACGTTTTGTTCGATGTAGTCGGATATTTTGTCAATAAAGAACGGCTCTTCCCCCATCAAAAAGTAGATTGGATAGTATTTTTTTTGTCTTAAATCGGACAAAACAGTGTCAAACGTGAATTTATTTTCGATTTTCGCCATTTTATTGGTTTCAGATTAGGGCGGTTACAGGATTTTTTTTTGCAAAGGTACATAATTTTTGATGAACAAAAAATATTTGTGTTGCCCTTTCCAGGGCAAACGCATCTTAATTTAACAAATTTTAAATACTAAAAATTTTCTTTTTCCGTTTGTATAATAAAAAGAGTAATGCAAACACCTGTTAGTTATTTTACAGAGTTGACCGATCCTCGTGTGGAGAGGAGTAAATAGCATTTGATGGAAGACATAATCTTTATAACGATTGCCGCGATTATTTGTGGAGCAGAGACGTGGAATGATATTTAACATTACGGTAAATCAAAAGAGCCCTGGTTAAAACAATATCTTCAATTGCCCAACGG
>JAITNR010000077.1 GCA_031290375.1 Prevotellaceae bacterium
GGCGATGAGCACGTCTGCGGTTTGTTTTTTGTAGATGACGGCAACAACGAAATCAAGGCTGTAACGCTGGTTTCCAACAAGCCTGCAACGGTTTTTGCTATCATACCAGCACTGCCGCATAACGATTATCGTGTAAAAATAGTTACGCAATTCTCCGGTGGTAAAGACTTGAAAGAGCCAAAGAGTACGAATTTTAAAAAATTCTTGAAGGTATTGTAAAACAACTGTTTTACAGTCTATTGACAATGCGGGCGTTAGAGAAAAACTAACGCCCGCGTAGTGTCGTTACTAACGCCTGTGTCAGTGACCCACTAACGCCTGCGTTAGTTAGTCACTAACGCCTGCGTTAGTTTTTTCTGATGCCTGCGTGGTACAGTTCAGACAATTTTCAGATTTTTTCGGGTTTCATTTGCGGGAAGAGAAGCACTTCTTGAATTGCCTGTTGCCCCGTCATAAGCATCACCAACCTGTCCATCCCGATGCCCATTCCCGATGTGGGCGGCATTCCGTATTCCAAAGCCCGCACAAAGTCAAGGTCAATATACATTGCCTCATCGTCCCCTTTCTTGCTGAGCCTCAGCTGTTCCTGAAAACGCCCTAACTGGTCAATCGGGTCATTGAGTTCGGAGTAGGCATTTGCCAATTCTGTTCCGTTCACCATCAGTTCAAACCTCTCGGTCAGTTCGGGGTTGGAGCGATGACGTTTGCACAGCGGACTCATTTCCAACGGATAATCGGTAATAAAGGCAGGCTGGATGTAATTTTTCTCGCACTTTTCGCCAAAAATTTCATCTATAATCTTGCCTTTGCCCATAGTTTTGTCTGCCTCAACACTGAGATTTTTGCATACGTCACGCAAAGCGTTTTCGTCCATTCCTGTGATGTCGATACCTGTGTTTTCCTTGATGGCATCAATCATTGTAACACGTTTAAAAGGCGTTTTGAACGATATTTTTTGTCCTCCAACTTCAATCTCCGTAGTGCCATTTACTTCCAAACATATTTTTTCAATCATTTTTTCGGTAAAATCCATCATCCAATTATAATCCTTGTATGCCACATAGACTTCCATCACCGTAAATTCGGGATTATGTGTTCTATCCATTCCTTCGTTACGGAAATTTTTAGAAAACTCATAAACACCCTCAAATCCGCCAACAATCAAACGTTTTAGATACAATTCGTTGGCAATTCTAAGATACAAATTTATATCCAAAGCGTTATGGTGAGTTGTAAACGGACGAGCCGCCGCACCACCGGGAATAGGCTGAAGTATAGGTGTTTCTACTTCAATATAATTTTTTGAGTTAAAATAATCCCTCATCGACTGATAAACCTTTGTACGTTTGAGAAAAATATCTTTAATCCTCTCATTTACAACTAAATCTACATACCGTTGACGATACCGCTGTTCAGGGTCGTCAAAGGAGTCGTAGGCGATACCGTCCTTGTATTTCACAATCGGCAATGGACGCAGCGACTTGCCAAGTACGGTCATTTCTTGCGCGTGAACGCTGATTTCACCCGTCTGCGTGCGAAAAACAAAACCTCTGATACCGATAAAGTCCCCAATATCAAGCAGTTTTTTAAACACGATATTGTACATTTCGGGTTGCTGCTCGGTGGCAATATCATCTCTGGATATATAAATCTGAATCCTGCCTTTAGAGTCCTGCAACTCCACAAATGAAGCCTTACCCATTATTCTGCGGCTCATAATTCTACCTGCGATGCACACTTGCCGTTTCGGCTCAAGATTATCGTCAAATTCGGCTTTGATGTCAATTGAAAACGCATTTGTCGGATACATCGCCGCAGGATACGGCTCAATGCCCATTTTGACAAGTTCCTCCAAACTCTGACGGCGAAAAATTTCCTGTTCTGAAAATTCCATTGTATTTACTTTTTATAATTCGTGTATTGTGATATGCTGTAACCCGTTTTGTTATTCAACGGCAGGTTTCATTGCACATTTCGATTTATGTGCAAAGTTAATTTATTTTTTATAAATATTTATAAAATTTACAAATATTGTTACGCTTTTGCTCTGCATTTTAAAGAAACAAAATTATTAAAGATTGAGTTCTCCTTATTCGTCATTCAGGAGATAAGCCACAATGTTTTCGGGTTCTTCCATTCTGCCTTTACCTGTTGTGCCACAGGCGAGTTCTCCGTATGCGGGCTCAATAAACTGAACTCCAATAGCCTGTAACTGCCTCATATTTCGCTCCACAATGGGGTGGGCATACATTTTGTCGTTCATCGCAGGAGCAATATAAACAGGCTTGTCGAACGCCAAAAAGAGTGTAGAAAGAGCATCGTCAGCTACGCCGCAGGCAAATTTGCCGATAATATTCGCTGTGGCTGGAGCAACAAGCAAAATATCACCCCAGTCGGCGTGCGAAATGTGTTCGGGGTTGAAGTTGCCGACAGGCTCAAAAACTTCACAGTAAACTTTGTTGCCAGAAACAGTTTGCAACGAGACGGGCGTTACAAACTCCAACGCATTTTTTGTTGCAACCACCTTAACCTGAGCATCTTCGGCAAGCAATTGGCGAATAAGTTCGGGACATTTGTAGGCGGCAATCCCACCTGAAATTCCAAGTAATATTTTTTTCCCTTGTAACATATTTTTTCAAATTATAGATTATCTGTTCCGAACACAAAATTACACTATTTTTTTGGATTTTGTTAAAATTCAGGCGATAAGGCTCAAAAAATAAATAATACCAAAATGAAATAAAATAAGTCCGCTATACAAAGTTATTTACGTCATTGCGGGCTTGACCCGCAATCCCCAATCGAAGAGGGACTGTGGATTCTTAGCTTATAAGCCAGCATCAACGGAAAAAGAACGAAATACAACATGACTTTTGTCCCTTATTGCAAAATTAATTGTAACTTTGTGCAATGTGCTTTGAAATTAATACCCGATGAAAATTAGACTGATATATTCGTTTGTTCTTTTATTTTCTAGTGCCAGTCCGCTTTTTGCTCAAAACAATCTTGCGGGGGCTTCCATAGGCTTTGTTCTCACCGATTTGGCAACAGGGGAAAACCTTATTTCGCAGAATTCCAATATGTGCCTCACTCCTGCGTCTATTAACAAATTAATTACCACTGCCGCCGCTTTGGAAATTCTTGGTGCTGATTTTCGGTTTAAAACTGATTTTTCGTACAGCGGAAACATAACGGACTCCGTTTTGAATGGCAATCTGTATATTGTGGGCGGAGGCGACCCCACTCTTTGCTCAAAATATTTTGATAATTCCGATTTTTCCGAACAACTCTGTAATATACTTAAAGCCAATAAAATCACTCAAATCAACGGCGATATCATAGTCGATGCTTCAATATTTGACAAAGAACCAATTCCGAGCGGTTGGAGTTGGAACGATATAGGAAACTACTATGCAGCAGGTATTTATGGACTTTCTATTTTCGACAACACCACCAACATAACTTTCAGTACCCTAAACTCAACGCCCGAAATCACAAATATTTCTCCCCAAGTTCAGGGGTTAGTAATTGAAAATAACCTGATTGCAAAAAAAGGTGTTGGCGACAGTGCCTATTTTTACGGGCGACCATACGAAAATTTCCGACAGGTTTTTGGTGCTATCGAAAAAGACAGGGATGCCTTTTTGCTTAAGGCAGACATTCCAAATCCACCATTGGTTACGGCTCAATATGTGGTGGCAGTTCTGGGAAAAAACGGCATAAAAGTCAAAGGAAAAGCAACGGACGTTTTGGAAGAAAATCAGACAAAAACTTTGTTATATCAGCATTTTTCAGAGCCGCTTTCGACTGTTCTTTTACTCACTAATTATCATAGTAACAACAACTTTACCGAACATATTTTAAAATATTTGTCGCTTCAAACCTCAGAAGAAGGCAACTTTGAAGGAGGCATTAAGGTTGTAAAACAATTTTGGAAGTCGAAAGAACTGAACACCGAAACGCTATTTATGCTTGATGGCAGCGGGCTTTCACCTCACAATGCGGTCTGCGTGAATTTCCTCAATGATGTACTGATTTATATGGCAAAAGAGAGCAAAAATTCGGAAGTATTTTTTCAATCGTTGCCTGTGGCAGGCGTTAGTGGCACTGTGCATAATTTTCTGAAAAACACTGAATTACAAGACAAGGTACACTTAAAATCAGGCAGTATAGCAAGAGTGCAGTGCTATGCAGGCTATATCGTTGATAATGAAAAGAAATACAGTTTTGTGATAATGGTAAATAATTTTTCAGGCAAAAGAAAAGAGATTGTTAAAGAGATTGAAAATAAAATAATTAATGCGATTGAACAGTGTGTTAAATCATAATTTCCCCATAACCAAAAAAACTTATTTATCTGTCCGCTTACTAAAAAAATATGGAGCATTTAACAACTGTTGATTCCACAAACAATTATTTGAAAAATTTGGCAAATAAACATATTTTGCCGAATGGTTATTGTGTTTGTGCCGATTTTCAGACTTCCGGCAGAGGTCAAACCGATAGCAGTTGGGAGTCGGCAAAAGGTGAAAATTTACTGTTTTCAGTCTATTTTGAGACTGGGAAAATTCCCCTTAATGAGCAATTTCTATTGTCTGAAATTGTGTCGGTGAGCATTGGTAATGCTTTGAAAAAATACGTACCTGATGTTAAAATCAAGTGGGCTAACGATATTTTTGTCAGGGACAAAAAACTTGCCGGTATTTTGATTGAAACCGTTATTCAAAACAACAAAATGAAATATGCAATAGTCGGTGTTGGACTGAATGTAAATCAATTAGAGTTTGTTCAAAACCGCACAACTGCAATTTCGTTAAGGCAAATTTTAGGAAGACGGCTCGACCATGATAAACTTTTAACCGAACTTTTGACCGAACTCAATTCGCTTTACGAAAACTTTGAAATAGGCAAAAAGTGTAGCCTTGAAAATGAATATTTCAAACTGCTTTACAGAACGGATAATTTTTATGAATATTCATCGGATGATGAAATTTTTCGAGCCAAAATAGTTTCGGTAGATTCTGACGGCTGTCTAAACTTGTTGACTGACAAAAATTTTATAAGAAAATTTTATTTTAAACAAGTTAAATTTCAGGTAGCGTTTTAAAAAGTATGCCGCTATAAGATAAGACAATTTTACATGTTCATGGCTGCAAAATTATGGCAAGATATTTTAGACAATGTTTTTAGCAAAATATTTTGTACCTTTGCACGTAAAAATAAATAAAAATGAAGACAGTAAAAATTTTAATGGCAGTAACCTTTGCGTCATTAATCGGAGTGAGCGGCTGTAAATCAAAACAGCAACAAAACGTGGTAGCGGCAAATCCAAAACCTGCCAGTATCAGCGATAAAGCCAAAAATTCTTTGAATTGGGCAGGGACATACTCAGGAACTTTGCCATGTGCCGATTGTTCGGGTATAGAAACAAAAATCAGTCTGTTTTCTGACAGCACATATCAAATGCGTCAGCAATACACAGGCAAGGCAAAGGAATTTGAAGAAAAGGGTCATTTCAAATGGGTATTGCCGAACGAAATCATTGCAGTTGTAGATGCCAAAGGAGACATATCCGGTCATTTTTATGTACAGGAAAATCAATTAACTTTGCTTGACAGCGAAGGAAAACCGATTGAGACAAAGCATAATTTGATTTTAAATAAACTTAACAACCCACTTTTTGAAAAAAATTGGAAACTTGTAGAACTCAATGGAAAGCCGATTGGAAATTCAAGAGCATTCATTGTGTTCAATCCTCTCAACAACAAGGTTAATGGCAATATGGGCTGTAATTCGTTTTTTGGTTCTTATGAACTGATAGGAAACAACGGCATTAAATTTTCTCAAATGACATCAACCAAAATGATGTGCATAGACGAAAACCAAGCCATCGAAAACGAACTGTCGCAAATTATTAATACCATTGACAACTACGCTATTACGGATAACAAACTGACATTTAGCAGAGCAAAAATGTCGCCTTTGGCGGTATTTGCTTTTGAAAAATAATCTTTATCCATTTACGGATAATTGGTTATCTGCTGTGAATTAAAAAAAACAGATTTAGTAAAAATTTTATACAATAAACAAAAAATTTATGAGTAAAAATGTAATTATTATCGGTGCTGCCGGTAGAGATTTTCACAATTTCAACACATTTTTCAGGGGTAACACAGATTATAATGTTGTTGCCTTTACTGCCAACCAAATACCTGATATTGATGGCAGAAAGTACCCAACAGAACTTGCAGGCAAGGAATATCCCGCTGGAATTCCCATTTTTGCAGAAGCAGAATTGCCTGAACTTATCAAAAAACACAACGTTGATGTGTGCGTTTTTGCTTACTCTGACGTGCCTTATCCGCGCGTTATGAATGTAAGTGCCATTGTCAATGCTGCCGGTGCAGATTTCTGGTTGCTTGGCACAAAGGACACGATGATTAAATCGACCAAACCTGTGATTGCCATTGGTGCTACACGTACAGGTTGCGGAAAATCGCAAACTTCACGCAGAGTAATTGAAATTTTGGTTGAAATGGGCTTGAAACCTGTTGCAATACGCCACCCGATGCCTTACGGCGATTTGGTAAAACAAAAAGTTCAACGTTTTGCTACCGTTGAGGATTTGAAAAAACACGAATGCACCATTGAAGAAATGGAAGAGTATGAACCTCACGTAGTTACCAAGCGTAACGTGATTTATGCAGGTGTTGATTACGAGGCTATTCTTCGTGAAGCAGAAAAAGACCCCGATGGTTGCGATGTAATAATCTGGGACGGCGGCAACAACGATTTCCCGTTCTACACGCCCGATTTGACTATTGGTGTGGTTGACCCGCTTCGTCCGAATGCTGAGGTTTCGTACTACCCCGGCGAAGTTGTGGCGCGTATTGCCGATGTTATTTGTATCAACAAAATTGACTCTGCTTCGCTCAACGACATCAATACCGTTCGCAAAAATATTGCTAAAATCAACCCTAAAGCCATCGTTGTTGATGCTGCGTCTTATCTTACGGTTGATAAACCTGAACTTATTCGCGGCAAAAAAGTGTTGGTGGTAGAAGACGGACCAACTCTCACACACGGCGAAATGAAGATTGGTGCAGGCACTGTTGCTGCTCTCAAACACGGTGCAGCCGAACTCGTTGACCCGCGTCCATATACCGTTGGCAAACTTTCGGAGACTTTTAAAAATTATCCCGAAATCGGTACTTTGTTGCCCGCTATGGGCTACGGCGACCAGCAGATAAAAGACCTTGAAACAACCATCGCCAATACTCCCTGCGATGCCGTTGTTATCGGCACTCCAATTGATTTGGGCAGAATTATCAAAATTAAACAACCAACCGTAAAAGTTGGTTACGAACTTCAAGAAATCGGCTATCCGAACCTCGAAGGAATATTGAAAGATTTTGTGAAAAAACAGGGACTTGTGTAGATGAAGATGTGTTAAAATTCAGGGGCAAATTTTTGTTTTGCCCCTGAATTTTGTCGATACTTTTTTTGAGTTCCTATAAAAAAATATGAATACTCAAGGTAATGGACATTTTTTAGACTAAAAAATGTCCATTACCTTGAGTATTCACATAATCAATGCAGCGCAATGTTACCCCATTATTCATTGTTCATTATTAACAGTCCCCAAAAAAAGTTTTAGCCCGGCACATATCTTTTTGAAAAATGAGCAAAAAAAATTAACTTTGTGCGTTTGTTAAAAACAATTTTTATATTAATTAAACAATTGATAACCAATAAAACATAAAATATATGGCAAAGGAATTTCATTATGAAAGTATGTTTCAGACCTCCAAAGGTAACGAAGAATACTATTTATTGACAAAAGATTACGTTTCTACGGCGGAATTTGACGGTGAAAAAGTTCTCAAAATTCAGCCTGAGGCACTTACAGAGGTGGCTCGTGTTGCAATGAGGGATTGTTCGTTTTTGCTGAGGAAAGAGCATCAGGAGCAGGTAGCCAAAATTCTGGATGACCCTGAGGCTTCGGAAAACGACAAGTTTGTGGCACTCACAATGTTGCAAAATTCGGAAGTGTCGGCAAGGGGAGTGTTGCCTTTTTGTCAGGATACAGGTACGGCTACCATTATTGCGAAGAAGGGACAAAAGGTCTGGACAAACTTTTCTGACGAAGAGGCTCTTTCAAAGGGCGTTTATCTGACCTACACCAATGAAAATCTGCGTTATTCACAAAACGCTCCTCTTTCTATGTATGAGGAAATGAACACAGGTACAAATTTGCCTGCACAGATTGATATTCAGGCTATTGAAGGAGATGAATATAAATTTCTCTTCATAGCCAAAGGTGGTGGGTCAAGTAACAAAACCTATCTTTTTCAAGAAACAAAGGCATTGCTTAATCCTGCAACTTTGGAAAAATTTCTGGGAGAAAAGCTTCGTACGCTCGGCACAGCCGCCTGTCCGCCCTACCATATTGCGTTTGTGATTGGTGGCACTTCGGCTGATATTTGCGTAAAAACAGCAAAACTGGCTTCAACAAAATATTACGACACTTTGCCCACAACAGGCTCTTCGGGTGGTCGTGCTTTCAGAGATTTGGATTTGGAGCAAAAAATACTGTATTCGGCTTGGGAATCTGGCTTTGGGGCACAGTTTGGCGGAAAATATTTTGCGCATGATGTCAGAATTGTCCGACTGCCGCGTCATGGGGCGAGTTGCTTTGTTGCAATGGCTGTGTCGTGTTCTGCCGACAGAAATATTTTGGCAAAAATCAACAGGGATGGCATTTGGATTGAAAAACTGGAAGAAAATCCTGCACGTCTGATTCCCGAACGTCTTCGCAGTGCAGGGGAGGGCAAAGTGGTAAAAATCCACCTCAACCAACCGATGAGCAAAATTTTGGAGGAATTAACCAAATATCCTGTTTCGACACGTCTGTCTCTCACAGGTACAATCGTGGTTGGACGCGACATCGCGCACGCAAAGCTAAAGGAGATGCTTGACAATAACAAACCGCTTCCGCAATACATAAAAGACCATCCGATTTATTATGCAGGTCCTGCAAAAACACCGGAAGGAATGCCTTCAGGTGCGTTTGGACCTACTACGGCAGGCAGAATGGACTCGTATGTAGATTTGTTTCAGTCCAAGGGTGGCAGTATGGTGATGATAGCCAAAGGCAACCGTTCCGAACAGGTTACTGATGCGTGCAAAAAATATGGTGGCTTTTATCTCGGTTCGATAGGTGGACCTGCGGCGATTTTGGCACAGGACAATATTAAAAATGTTGAATGCCTCGAATTTCCCGAACTCGGAATGGAAGCAATCTGGAAAATTGACGTGGTTGATTTCCCTGCATTCATTCTGGTAGATGACAAGGGCAACGACTTTTTTAAGCAACTGAACCCCGTCTGTATCAAGTGCAACAGGTAGTTATTTAAAAATTAAAATAAAGTGAATATAGCGATAGTTGGAACCGGATATGTGGGCTTGGTTACAGGTACTTGTTTTTCGGAAATGGGCGTGAATGTAATTTGCGTTGATATTGACGAAAATAAAATCAATGACATCAAAAATGGCGTTGTACCAATCTACGAGCCGGGATTGGAAGATATGGTTATGAGAAATCACAAGGCTGGCAGATTGAATTTCACTACCGATTTGACATCGTGTCTTGACGGCGTTGAAGTGGTGTTTTGTGCCGTTGGTACGCCGCCCGACGAGAATGGCAGTGCCGACCTGCATTATGTGCTTGATGTGGCAAAAAATGTTGGTCGGCACATCAACAAATATGTCTTGTTTGTAACCAAAAGCACTGTGCCTGTGGGTACAGCTCAAAAGGTTAAGAATGTCATCAACGAAGAATTAAGCAAAAGGGGCATAGATATTGCTTTTGATGTGGCTTCCAACCCCGAATTTTTAAAGGAAGGTGCCGCCATAAAGGACTTTATGGGACCTGACCGTGTAGTTGTGGGCGTGGAAAGCGAGAGGGCAAGGGAGATTATGGACAGGTTGTATAAACCGTTTACGCTCAATCACTACCGAATGATTTACACCGATATTCCTTCGGCTGAAATGATAAAATATGCCGCAAATGCCATGCTTGCTACACGAATTTCGTTTATGAACGACATCGCCAATCTCTGCGACTTGGTAGGAGCTGACGTAAATATGGTACGTCATGGAATAGGTTCGGACACCAGAATAGGCAATAAATTTATTTACCCCGGTTGCGGTTATGGAGGTTCGTGTTTCCCAAAAGATGTTAAGGCTCTGATTAAAACTGCTTCGCAAAATGGCTATGAAATGCAGCTACTGAAAGCGGTTGAGGCTGTAAATAACAGACAAAAGAGAGTGCTTTTTGACAAGTTTTCAAAAATATTTAACAACAACATCACAGGAAAAACCGTTGCCCTATGGGGACTGGCATTTAAACCCGAAACTGACGATATGCGGGAAGCACCCTCACTGATAATTATCGAACTCCTGTTAAAAGCGGGTTGCAACGTCAAAGTTTATGACCCTGTAGCAATGGCAGAGTGCCATCGCAGGTTAGGCGACAGCGTGATTTATGGAAAAGATATGTACGATGCTGCACTCGAAGCAGACGCATTGATGTTGCTTACCGAATGGAAAGAATTTCGGCTGCCTTCATGGGAAATTCTGTCAAAAATAATGAAAGAAAAAATCATCATTGACGGCAGAAACATCTACAATAAAAAAGAGATGAAAGCAAATGGATTTAAGTACGCATGTATTTAGCAATGAAAAATAAAAAGATATTTTATATCTTTGGATTGCTTCGTTCCCCGCAATGACGTAAATAATTTTGTATAACAGACTTATTTTATTCCACTTTGGTATTATCTATTTTTTGTGCCTTAATTTCGTTTCAGTTTTTCAATTTATAATTAAATCACATATCAATTTATGAAAACTGTTGTAGTATCGGGTCCTGAGTCTGTGGGAAAAACTACACTCTGTCTGGCTATCAAAGAGCAACTTGGGGCAGTGTATGTGCCTGAGTTTGCCCGAACTTACGTAGAACAAATTCATCGTAACTATACTTACGAAGATGTAGAATGTATTGCAAAACAGCAAATTACGGAGTTGAACAATGCCATTGAGTCTAACCCTCATAAAGAATTTGTAGTGATGGATACCTACTTGATTGTAACAAAAGTTTGGTTTTTGCACGTCTATGACCGCTATCCGCGGTGGTTGCAGACGGAATTGAAAAAAGCAAAGATCGACCTTTTTCTGCTTCTAAAGCCCGATATTCCCTGGGTTTATGACCCTGTAAGAGAAAACCCGCACATTAGAACATACCTCTACGACTGGTACAAACGCGAACTTGACGCTCTGTCCGCCCGCTACGTTGAAATAGAAGGAATGGGCAAAACCCGCACACAGACAGCACTGAGGGCGATTTATGAATTGTGAATTAAGGGCTAAATGTTGAGGTACACCATCAACAATATCTTATCTGCAACACCCCCGCCTCTACTCAGCATAATGTTTTGTCAACTCCCTTCGGTAACTCTTCAAACACGCTTTTGATTATCGCAATTGCTTCCATCATTTGCTCTTCGGATATAACAAGTGGCGGCGTAAAGCGGATAATGTGGTCATGAGTCGGTTTTGCTATCAAGCCTTTTTCTTTCAGTTTCAGGCAGATGTCCCACGCTTTGATGTCGCCATTTGGCTCGGTAACAACAGCATTAAGAAGCCCTTTGCCCCGTACTTGACTTATCATTTTATGGTTGATTTTTTGCATTTCCGAACGAAAAATCTCGCCCATTTTTTGTGCATTTTCCGAAAGTTTTTCCTCTTCCACTACCTCCAAAGCAGCGATACCAACTGCACAAGCCAAAGGATTGCCTCCGTAGGTTGAGCCGTGCTCTCCTGGTTTGATTGTTAGCATAATTTCGTCATTGGCAAAGACGGCAGATACAGGCGTAACGCCACCCGAAAGAGCTTTACCGAGTATCAAAATATCAGGATGAACGCCTTCCCAATCACAGGCAAGCAATTTGCCTGTGCGCGCAATGCCGCTCTGCACTTCGTCCGCTATGAAGAGTACATTGTTTGCCTTGCAAATATCATAACAACGTTTCAGATAACCGTCATCAGGTACGGCTACACCTGCCTCCCCCTGAATTGGTTCAAGCAGAAAGCCAACAATATTTTTGTCCGAAATTACTCTTTGCAGAGCATCGGCATCGTTGTATGGGATTTTGATAAATCCTTCGGTAAAAGGTCCAAAGCCTGCGTACGAACTTGGGTCGGTGCTCATGGAAATAATTGTGATGGTACGTCCATGAAAGTTGTCCTCGCAAACAACGATTTTGGCTTTATCCTCAGGCACGCCCTTTTTGTCGTATCCCCAGCGGCGAGCAAGTTTGAGAGCGGTTTCAACCGCTTCTGCACCTGTGTTCATCGGCAAAAGTTTATCATATCCGAAAAACTTGCTTGCCTTTTCCATAAATTCGCCCAAAATATCCGAATGGAATGCCCTTGAAACCAAAGTCAAACTATCGGCTTGCGATTTCAGGGCGGCAATAATTTTCGGGTGGCAATGCCCTTGACTAAGAGCAGAATAGCCCGAAAGAAAGTCGAAATAACGCTTTCCTTCAACATCCCATACAAAAATGCCTTCACCTTTTGAAAGCACCACAGGCAGCGGGTGATAGTTGTGTGCCCCATATTTTAATTCTCTTGTAATAAAATCTTGTGTGTTCATTTTTTATTTATCAGATTTTTATTTATTTTATTTAAAATTTGTAAAAAAAAGTATTATTCCAGTTTTTTTTCTACTGTATTGCTGCAATGCCCGGCAGGGTTTTACCCTCGATTGCTTCGAGCAAAGCTCCTCCTCCTGTCGAAACGTATGAAACATCAGCAGCAAAGCCGAATTTGTTAATACAGGCAACTGAATCACCTCCGCCGATAAGCGAGTATGCCCCTTGTTTGGTAGCCTCAACTATTGCCTGCGCCACAGCAAACGAGCCATGAGAAAAGTTTTCAAATTCAAAGACTCCTGCAGGTCCGTTCCAAAGTATTGTTTTTGAGTTGGTTATAATATCAGCAAAAAGTTTTTCCGTTTCTTTGCCTATGTCCATAGCCATCCAGCCGTCAGGGATTTCTCCTGTTTTGACAAACTCAGTATTGGCATCGTTGGCAAACTTATCGGCAATTTTGGCATCGATAGCAAGTACAAGATTGACGTTATTTTTCTTCGCTTTTTCGAGCAACGACATGGCAAGAGCAAGTTTGTCGTCTTCACAAAGCGAATTGCCGATTTTGCCACCCAAGGCTTTGGTAAATGTATATGTCATTCCGCCCGCAATTATCAGGTTATCAACCTTTGTGAGCAGATTTTCGATTATGTCGATTTTGGAAGATACCTTTGCACCGCCCATAATTGCTGTGAATGGACGTTTTGGCTCTGTCATGACGGCTTTAACAGCATTCACCTCTTTACCCATAAGGTATCCGAACATCCTGTCATTGGGAAAATATTCCGCAATCAGAGCCGTAGAGGCGTGTGCTCTGTGAGCTGTACCAAAAGCATCATTCACGTAGCAGTCAGCATACGAAGCAAGAATTTTTGTAAATTCCCTTTGAGCCTCTTTCATAGCCTTTTTGGCAGTAGATTTTTCTTCGTCTGTGGCATCTTCTGCCAATCCTCTTGGTTTGCCTTCCTCTTCAGCATAAAATCTGAGATTTTCCAGCATCAATACCTCGCCATTTTTGAGAGCATCGACTTCTAACTTAGCCTTGGCGCAGTCGGAAGCAAATTTTACCTCAACCCCAAGCAGTGCCGAAACACAGGGAAGTATCTGTTTTATAGAGTACTTCGGATCCGGATTCTTTGCGGGTCGTCCCAAATGCGAGGCGATAATCAGCTGTCCACCGTCACCAAGAATCTTTTTGAGTGTAGGCAATGCCCCACGAATACGAGTGTCGTCCATAACGTTTCCCTTTTCGTCCAGCGGAACATTAAAATCCACCCTGACAAAAGCCCTTTTGCCGTTGAAATTGTAATTTTCTATTGTTTGCATATTCCTTTAAATATTAGTGTTTTAGATATTAGATATAAAACTTTCAAAATTAATAAAAATTTTGTAAATAATAGGGTATTAGCCGAAATATTTCCGTCTCAAACTCTTTTGAGATACTGTATTAATTAAAAATTGAAAATTAAATTAGAAATTTCAATTTATTTTCATCATTAATAGTATTTATCCTAAATAATATGGAATATATTTTACATAATTAATACGGTATTGTTAAATTAGTATATTTAATTCATTATTTATGCCAGTCACGGATTGAATAGTGTTTATTTAGCCCGATAGGGCGTTATGTGAATAACCGCAGGTGAAACCTGTGGATTGAGTAATTGAATAATTGAATAACTGAATTATTGATTACGTTAGTCGTATTGTATTTTCAATTATTCAGTTACTTTATTTAGCCCGTATGGGTTGAATTAATATCGTTGTTCAACCCTACGGCTTGAGATGTTGGTAGCCTTCAGCCGTAAGTTTCACTTACGGTTATTAACATTTTGTCCTACGGACATAAATGCAATTATCACGCAAAGTCCGTATTATTTATTATTCATTGTTCATTATTGATAGGAAAAACATAAAATACTCAAAACAGCCCTACTTAATCTGCCGTATAGCACCGAACTCCGAAAAGATGACGGCGGTGGTGTTTTGATTAAATGCAGTTGCGGGTAAGAATTTTGTGTAGCCAAATTGCGGAACTTGTAATTCTATGGACTGTAGTAGTTTACTGCTGTCAAAGATTGAAAACTCGCTGCTACCGCAAACATTATAAAAAATACCGTAAGTTTTTGTCTTTTTGGTGTTTTCAACCGACAGATGTTCGGATACCAAATTAGCTTTGATATCAATAGTAATCGGGCGTCCTGACAAATCATCCCTATCCACCACACCAAGCAGTGATGAAAAACGAAACAAAATCTCTTCGGTTTCATTGATTTTTGGCATATATTCAAAGGTTTTGCTAAGGTGTATAGTTGCCGTTTTGCCTGTAAAAAGGTTCAAAAGGCTCTCCTCTGCCTTGTCTAATCTATTGATAACCAATTCTAAAGTTTCGCCTTCGAACTTGGCTTCGCTGTTGCCTGAAAGTAAATCCATTCTGTTTTCCCTGATTTCAAAAATCTGCTTTGCTGCCAATTCGGCAGTTTTGGCAATAGAGGTAGCCTGAATCGCATCTTGCGAAAGGCAGGAATAATCAAAGGTTATTGTGTCGCGCTCATCAAAATTCGGAGTTGTTGCCCGCACAAGCAGCGGAGTGTTTTTAGCCTCTGTATCCAAATAATTTACACTTTTAATAATGCCGCTTTCGGAGTAGCCGATTTTACATGCAACCGATTTTGGATTGATTTCCACTGCATAATATTTGGTGGAATCCTTAATCATTGCATAATATATTTCTACTTCGGTAATTTTATATTCCGTTTTTTCTTGCGTGATCACATTTTCCAGAGCCAGCAATCGCTTTGCGTAATTGGCAAATGGGGCAGGTTTGCAGATAGTTTTTTCCCAATAGACGGCAATTTGAAGTTGCGTTTTTGGCAAAAAATAGGTAACGCAATTTTTGGGGATTGTACCGTTAATCACAGGGGTTACCTTTGTCTGTGCATTTAAAGTTAAGACACTAACAATCAGAATAAAAACAGTTTTTTTTCGCATTTCTTCGGTTATAAATTAAAAAAGTGTTGCAAAGATACTTATTTTTTGTTTATCCGATACAAAATCCATAATCAAAATCGCCAAAATATAAATTTGAGTTTTTCCATTCCACTTCTCCACGCTGAAAATCAATGGTTTCAGAGCGAGGGAAGATTTTTGCAGGAAGAAGTTCGCCTGAAATTCCGTTGTTGATGATAAGTCTGTATGCATCCATATTGCCGAAATAAAAGTACTTCAAATCTTCGTTTTCAGCCCAATTTTGCAAGCCAAACGATACATCTACAGGCAACCAGCCCTTTCCCTCAATAAAAATTTCCGCCCAATCATGAAGATTTTCATAATTAGGGTGCAGCATAAAACCGCTCAACCAGCGGGCAGGAATGCCGTTGAGGCGACAAAGCGTGATGAAAAGCAGCGTAACCTGCCCACAATCGCCGTGTTTGCAAGTCAAAACATATTCGGGAATATTCTCTATTGTGGGGTACTCTCTTGCCGCCGCCCAAACAATGTTTTGCGAAATCCACGTAAAGATTTTTTTGGCTTTTAAATATTGATTTGGCTCATTACCAATGATTTGACTGGACAGATTTTTTAAATGTTCCGAAAAAACAATGTGTGGAGGCTGTTCGGATATAAATGGAAGTTTATCCGGCAACAGCCTTTGCCGTCGGGCATTGTGTCTTTTAGCACAACAGCACATAACTTCAAACGAGTACTTTACTTCAAAAAATACCTCTTCGTTCTTTTCTGCCTCTTTTTCAATGTAAATAGTTGAATGACAGGAATTTTGATTGATTATATATTTTCCCGAATTTATGGAAATCAATTTTATATTTTGCTGATATTCAATATCTTGTCGAGGATACGGCAACCAACAACGAATAATTTCACCGTCAGGCACAGCATCAGGTTTTACTCTTAATTGAAAGGAAAATATAAACTGTTTAATATCAGGAGTTTGCGATTTTGTTATTTGCGAAAGATAGTCTTGGAGTAACCCGTTTCGTTCTGCTTTTTCATCGCCAAATTTTTCGACAAAAAGCCTTTTTGCTTCGTTATCAATACGAAACAGATTACGCGCGGCACATCTGAAATAGCACTTTTCTCCGTTAATTTCGATAAATTCCAATTTTTTGTCAGTCTGCCACTGCTCAATTTGTTTTTGAGTAGGATTTGGGTATATTTCTTTGATTTCCAATAAAATATTGTTAAGGCTTTTATTGAAATCAAGTGCTATTCTACGATTTATTTCTTCTGTTGAAAGTTGCATATTTAAAGTACATTTTTAATCTCACTTTGGTATAACCTATCCTAAAACAATTTCAAATCCACCAACAAAAAACTTTTTCGGTGGTATTGGGTAACTCCAAATTGCTTGATTGCCTCTCTGTGCATTTTGGTGGGATAGCCCTTGTTGTTATCCCAGCCGTAGAGCGGATATTCGCTGTGCAACCGGATCATATACTCATCTCTGAAAGTCTTTGCCAACACCGACGCCGCCGCAATAGACAGGTATTTTGCGTCCCCCTTGACAACGGTTTTGTGCGGAATTTGCCTGAAAGGCTTAAATCTGTTGCCGTCAACAATCAGATGTTCGGGCACAATATTTAACTGCTCTATCGCTCTGTGCATTGCCAGAATCGAGGCATTTAGAATGTTTATCTTGTCTATCTCTGCCGCACTCGCCCTCGCCACAGCCCACGCAAGAGCATTTGCCAAAATAAAGGGTTTTACTCTTTCTCGCTGTAGTTCAGTCATTTGCTTGCTGTCGTTAAGGTCTTCGCATGCAAAATCGTTTGGCAGTATCACCGCAGCAGCAAACACATCACCTGCCAGACAGCCCCTTCCTGCCTCATCACAACCTGCCTCGATGCAATTTTCACAATAATAATTTAAAAGTCTGTTTTTAGTCACCAGTTAGTAATTTCCATAACCACTTGCATTGCTACCATAAGAACTCACAAAATATGCTGCTCCGTTCCTTATCTCAAATTCCCAATAATGATGCAAAGTACAGCCCGCAGGACAATCTCCCCAGCCAATACTGAATGTCAAAGTTGCAGATAGAGCATTTTGTTTTAATTTGATTGTATTTCCATCTCCAATACAACCTTTATTAAATTCAGCAGCCGTAATACTTGGCAAATTATCAAAATATTCTACTATCGGAATCATGTTATATTGTCGTTTTGTATATAGAGTTAGCCACGGAAATTGCGGATAACTGTAAGATAATTTTACAGAATCAAACGCGTATGTTGATAATAATCCGTCCAGAGCCGCCTCGCCTGTAGGAATAATACTTTGTGCCAAGTTTTGGATTTCAGGTAAATCGGTATTCACCCTTAGGTAAATAGAATTGAGACCATAACAATAATATCCGTGAATGTTAAAAATATTAAACACAGTATCCTGTTCTGCTGATGTCAAATTATACACAGCCTGAATGAGTTTGAGTATTTCGGTAACTCTCTGACTGTTAATATTTACATTGCTTCTATTTGGATTTGTACTCTCCTTGTCAATTTCATACATATAAAGTTGCAAAGCATCTCCATAATAGTTGTCTTCGACAAAGGGAGTAATGTTAATTTTGTCATAACCCATAGGATTGTATGCCTTAAAAAGCAGGCACCAATCGTCATAATAAAGCCGTAACTCATTATTGGACAATGAATAAGACTTCACCCCAAGTACAGCATCTACGTATCGTTGTCCATCGTAGAATTCACTGATTTTTGTTCCGCCGAATTGCGTTATTTTGAACTCATTATTCTGAACATTTATGGTATATGTTCCTAATACCTGATTAGTAGAAGTACGTCCGTCAAGTGTTCCGTCCACTTTAAAAGTCAGGATATAACACGAGTCCTCCTGTGGCTCTGCCGCTTTAATGGTGTCCGCTTTTACATCGACAAACCCCACAAGTTTCCACGTCTTCAATAATTCAGCAGGTGGCTGATTATTGTCTTTTCTTTCACACCCTGCCATTCCAATTATCATACACAGGAACAGCACATTGATAATTCCTAATTTTTTGTATTCTTTAAACATAATAGATTGGTATTGTGAACCTCCCTGTCTTCTTTTGTTATTTGTAGGTTAGTTCGATGAATATTGATAAACGATATATTTTGTTTTTTTGTTCTTCTATCATCACTGTCAAGCACAAAGGTAACCTATTTTTTTAATATGTTGTTCCTGATTCAACTATTTGTGCGAATCACGGATTAAAAAATGCTGTTCGTAAAACAAAAAAAAATGAAAAATACGGACTTTGCGTGATAATTGCATTTATGCCCGTAGAACAAAAATACGCATTGTATGAACTCCATTGAAAACTTGAAACAATACGAAAATTCGAGTGCGGTAGATAAAGTTGTTGGTTTGGCAGTGGAAGATTCTATTGCAGAACAGAATCTCAAAAAAAATTTCACTCCGAATTTTGAGATAAAAAACTTTGCTCCGAAAACGTTATTTCAATTAACAAAATCATTTCCAACTGCTTTTTACATTCGGAATGATTCCGTTATAGTCAAATTTTCGGGCGAATTACCTTGCAGTTATGTTTTTTTCAAAACAATTTTAGAGCAATAGGAAGTCCAAGCAAATTGGTATAAATCTCATCTATTCAGCCCCGCACACAACAACGCTGGTAAAGAGTATCCCTGCCACTTTAAAAATATTTTTCAACCACACATCAGGGCAAACGCATCTTAATTTAACAAATTTTAAATACTAAAAATTTTCTTTTTCCGTTTGTATAATAAAAAGAGTGATGCAAACACCTGTTAGTTATTTTACAGAGTTGACCGACCC
>JAITNR010000251.1 GCA_031290375.1 Prevotellaceae bacterium
AAAAAGTATTTATGAAGAAGTATTTTGCGGAGTTAATAGGCACTATGGTGCTTGTATTAATGGGTTGTGGCAGTGCTGTGTTTGCTGGTTCTGTTCAGCCTTTTTCAAGCGTTGGAACGCTTGGTGTTGCCTTTGCTTTTGGTTTATCGGTTGTAGCAATGGCTTATACCATAGGTAAAATTTCAGGTTGCCACATCAACCCTGCCATCACTGTTGGAGTGTGGTATTCGGGATTGATGAAGGGCAAAGATGCTATCAATTACATTGTTTTTCAGATAATTGGTGCTATCCTTGGCTCTGCCATTCTGTTTGTTTTGGCAAAAGACTCAGCCTCTGCCACCACATTGACAGGAGCAAATGGCTTTGCCGGAGGACATCTTTGTCAGGCATTGGTAGCGGAAATTGTCTTTACATTCATCTTTGTACTTGTGGTGTTGGGCACTACTTCCAAAGGTGCTTTTGGTAAGTTTGCAGGATTAGCAATAGGTTTGACGCTTGTTTTGGTGCATATTGTCTGCATTCCTATTACCGGCACTTCGGTAAATCCTGCTCGCAGTATAGCACCTGCCATTTTTGAGGCTGTGGGCGGAAGTATGGTTGCATTGCAGCAACTGTGGCTGTTTATTGTTGCTCCTGTGATTGGGGCATTGATTGCTGCTGTTGTTTGGAAAGCCATTGATACAAAGGAGGTATAACAATTTTAAGAAAAAAAATCTTTGGGTTAATAAAAATTTAGATGACTTTTGAACGTTATTAATACCCAAAAACAATCTTACGTTCCCAATAAATATAGAGTTTGCTCTTCTTTAAGCAAACTCTATATATTTATAACCAATCAAACTGTGCAACGAATTGGAAATCAGGTTTTGCATTTGATTTCCATATTCCTTTCCATTTTCAATTTGTATAATTTGGGGCTTCTACCGTAATATCAATGTCGTGTGGGTGTGATTCTTTCAATCCTGCTGAGGTGATTTGTACAAAAACGCCGTTTTTTTGCAGCGAGTCAATATCTGGTGTGCCGCAATATCCCATACCCGACATCAGTCCGCCGCAGAGTTGATAGATGGTGTCGCCCACGCCACCCTTGAAAGCAACGCGTCCTTCAATGCCTTCGGGCACAAGTTTTTTGGCTGCAACGTCTTTTGATTGAAAATAGCGGTCGGCACTGCCACGTTTCATCGCTGCCAGAGAGCCCATTCCAACGTAAGCCTTGAACTTTCTGCCTTGAAACAGCACCTCTTCTCCCGGCGACTCTGTGCAACCCGCAAGCAGCGAGCCAAGCATCACCACATCGGCACCTGCGGCAATCGCCTTCACGATGTCGCCACTGTATTTTATTCCTCCGTCTGCAATCAGTTTTACATCATTTTTTCTACAGTATTTGGCTACATCTTCTATGGCAGTGATTTGAGGCATACCAATGCCTGTCACAACTCGCGTAGTGCAGATACTGCCCGGTCCAATGCCGACCTTAACAGCATTGGCTCCCGCATTCACCAATGCCTCTGCCGCTTCGAGAGTAACGATATTTCCTGCAATCAAATCAATATTAGGAAAGGTAGAACGAATTTCTTTAACGGTTTCCATAACGTTTTTGCTGTGTCCGTGAGCACTGTCAACGGTGATTACATCAACTCCCGCATTTACCAGAGCCTCAACCCTTTGCAGTGTGTCGGCTCCGATGCCTACAGCTGCACCGCACCGCAAACGTCCCCGCGAATCTTTGCACGAATTGGGATAATTCACAACATTGTCAATATCTTTGCTTGTAATAAGCCCTACCAAACGATAATTCTCATCAACGATAGGCAGTTTTTCAATGCGATTTTTCCAAAGTATTGACTTGGCATCTTGCAGGGAAGTGCCTGTTTTTGCGGTAACAAGATTTTTTGTCATTACCTGTTCAACTTTTGTGTTGTCGGCGGGCAGATATTTTACATCGCGGTTGGTAATCATTCCGACCAGACGATTGTCGTTATCAACAACGGGTAACCCGCTGATATTGTATTTCTTGCATGTTTGGGCAACATCAAAAAGGGTATCATCTTTTTTGAGAGTTACAGGATTGATAATTAAGCCGTTTTCGTACCGCTTCACTTTCTCAACCTCCTGTGCCTGATACTCAATGCTCATATTTTTGTGTACAAAACCCAAACCGCCCTCACGGGCAAGAGCGATAGCCATCGGTGCTTCGGTAACAGTGTCCATTGCGGCACTGACAATAGGAATGTTCAGTTTTATGTTTTTGGTAAGACAAGTGCCGATATTTACCTCTGAGGGTAAAATCTGTGAAAATTGCGGTACAAGCAACACATCATCAAAAGTCAGTCCTGTTTTCATATCTTCTTAAAATAATTAGCCGTAATTGGTAATAAAAAATTTGGCAAAGTTACAATAAATAACCGAGAATTGAAAAGTTTTCAAAATTATTCAATCCTTGCGACAAAAGCACAACCAATTTGTCTTGTAAAATAAATTGTTTGCAGGTTTTGTCTGAAAAGGCAATGTCTTCAAGGCTGGCTCAAAAGTGCCTTAGCACACAGACGACACTGATTTAACAGATTGATACTTATTTTTACATTATTGATTTTTTTTTACGCAATAAAATTTGTATTTTTGCATTCATTATTAATCAATAAAAAAACATATAAAAGATGAAAAAGAAATTCTCTATTTTGGCAATCGCCTTATTCCCTGTCATAAGTGGTTTTGCTCAAAGCGATACCATCGGGTTCCTTGCCTCAACTTTAAATGAGGAGTTGTTGATAGCCGCCTCCGACACAAGTGGAACTGCCGGCACTCTTACCTGGACGTTCAATGCTGCGAATGGCACGCTAACTGTTACAGGCAATGGCTCTATGCCGGACTATTCCTCCAGTACTATGCCTTGGTTTAACAGACGTTTGCAAATATCAGTTGTGTATATAGAAGATGGCGTAACAAGTATTGGCAATTACGCTTTTTACAATTACGCCTCATTGACAGCAGTGAATTTACCCAATTCGCTTAGATCTATCAACAATTACGCTTTTTGGCGGTGCAGTGCGTTAGCTTCATTGGCTATTCCAAACAGCGTAACGAATATTGGAAGCAAAGCAATTGACGACACGCCATTTTACAACAGTCTATCGGACGGGGTGGTTTATTTTGGTAATGTTCTGTACAAATACAAGGGAACTATGCCCGACAACACCTCCATTAACATAGCACAGGGAACGGTTTCGATTTCTCCAAGTGCCTTTCAAGGTTTCGGCAATTTGGTTTCGGTATCAATTCCGAGCAGCGTGATTTTCATTGGTAACAGTGCCTTTGATGGTACAGCTTTCTATAGCAATCTGCCAGACGGATTTGTCTATTTTAATCAGGTTTTGTATAAGTACAAGGGGACAATGCCTGCAAACACCGATGTTAACATATTGCAGGGAACATTAAGCATTTCCCCCTCCGCTTGCAATGGTTTGAGTGGCATAATTTCAGTATTCATTCCAAACAGTGTTACCACTATCGGTAACGGTGCTTTTGACAGCAACCCTGCCATTAAAAAACTGACTATTGGTAAAGGCGTTACTACAATCGGTCAATTTGCTTTTTCAGAAAGCAGAGGGCTGGATACGTTATTTTGTTGGGCAACAACTCCTCCCTCACTTTACGACAGAAATGTGTTTAATTATCAAGGCATTGGCACTCATCCCGATAAACCTCTGTATGTACCTTGCAGCAGTTTAAGTGCCTACCAGAATGACCAAAACTGGAATTATTTTCAACTGATACTCAAGCCGGTTCCAAAAATTATAGATGTAATAGCAGGTATGAATTTCATAACAGTTACCTGTAGTGGCGTAACAAATACATACGAGGTTTATCGTAGCGATGACGATGATAACCCTGTTTATACGGCAACAAATGCGGGTAATGAATTTAGTTTTGTCGATAGTAATGTGATAGATGGAAATTTATATTGCTACCGAGTTAAAACAATAGACAACGATTGTTATGGCGATTTCAGCGAGTCCGTTTGTACCACGGCTATCGGTCTGAATGAAACTGCCCAAAACACAATAACTGTCTATCCAAACCCCGCAACAGATGAACTGATAATTGAAAATTCAGAACTAAGAGAAGGTGATATGGTTTCTGTACATGACATGTCGGGCAGGAATATTCACAATTCACAGTTCACAACTTCTCACTCAATCAATGTTTCAACATTGTCGGCGGGTATCTATTTTGTTAAAATTGGAAATAGAACCGAAAAGTTTGTAAAAAAGTAGAAGTTAAAATAAATGGTAGTGTTATCCAAAGTATGCTATTTTAAACAAATCCATAGTTAATATAAAAGAACGCCAAGTCAAAAGCTTTGAAATGATTGAATAATTTTTTGGAAAAACAGCAAGTTTTCCTG
>JAITNR010000006.1 GCA_031290375.1 Prevotellaceae bacterium
CGCGCCGCAAAAAATGTGCCGTAGTGGAGCGTGGGAGCGTAGCGACCTAGCGTAACGTAGGCCAAGCCCGCTAATGCGGGCGCAGCGTAAACCGTGTGTTATGTGCAGTAAAAACCCGCTGCGTTAGCCGCCGCCAAGGATGGCGGCGGGCTTTTTTAATTAAAATTTTCACCCAGACAGCATTGAACTGCTATCTGGGCTACTAAATTGAATTTCATTATTATCAGCATTAAATTGTCATTATTAATCACTATCAATTATCACTATTGTCATTCAAAATTATTATTACCATTACAATTATCATCTGCGAAGTGCCGCCGCCAAGGATGGCGAAAATCAGCCCCCGTTTTTTCTAAATATTCCTTTGACAAACGAGATAAGTTTTCCAAAGATTCCTGCGAAGAAAGCTCCAACATTTATGAAAAATGTTTTTATGGCATTCCACACCATGATGAAAAACCATTTTATTGCACGTCCGATTCCGGCAAAGAACTCTCCAACCTTGTGAAAGAAGCCAGTTTTTGCCACCGGCTCGGATTCAGACGCCGTTACCGTCGTCTGGGTTTTCTGTTCAGGCGTTTCAGTTACAGGCACAACATCCGGTGCGGTCTCAACAATCGTTGCGATTTCGGTCACAGCGCTTGGTTTGCTGAAAAACAGCATTTTTACTAGGAAAACACCGCCAGTTCCGACTCCGGCGATTATGAGAACGGCGACTATAACTCGCACCGCCGTAGCCCTGCGTGCCCTAGCTCGCTCTGCTCTCGCCCTAGCTGCCTTTTTTTGCCGATGCGAATCTATCATCCCCTCTATCATCCCCTCTATTCCTCGATAAGCTCCTCGTGCCGCAAGAGCCCCCCCCCTGTTTCGCGCCTTCAATAGCAGCAGCCCTTGCCGCATCTTTCGCCACGTTTTTCCAATAGTCGTTCATAAAAAAATCCTCCTGAACATGTATAATTGGTATCTCAAAAACTCATGTATAGTTTTTAGAGATCCCGTAATTTTTCTAGATGTTTCTTTTGCATCTCCCTCATTACTTCTTCTTTTGTTTTATTAGAGTTTGATACTTTCGGCTGGTCCTCCTTATCCCGCTTCTTGTCATCTAAGCCCCATAATTTCGTATAATATTCTTCTAATGGACCCATTTTTACCCTCCTATGGTAAATGTTTTAATTGCCACGAATAGCAGTCTAAACCCTTTCGGATATTGTCTTAACGGAATACTGCCTGTCCGCAGTTCGCTATTCCTACCACTATGCCCTTCTCTATTTACGTTGTTATTTATCCCTCTTCATTTCCTGCGTTCCCTCTTCCTTGCCCAATAATCCTCCATATATTCCTGCTGTTTCAAATCATCAGCATCGCTAAGGCCTGCTTTTGCAAGTATCTCATTCTGTTCTTCGGCTTGGCTTGCCAAATCATCGACATCTTTTTTATAGTTACCCCAATTGTATGCCATTTTCTTCTCCTTCCTATGGCAACATAGTTTTTAGTAGTTATGTTTGATTTTGCAAAAAACCTTTATTTTCCAGAAAATTTTAGGTTCCGTTGCGGCGGCACGGATGCCGCCGCCCTCCATTTTCAGAAAGTTTCGGGTTTTTATTGCACATAACGTTCCGGCTGTAGCCCGAGCCGCTACTGCGGCGAAGCATATACAGCCTGTTATGCGATCGTTTGGGGAAGCCCAGCCGCGAAGCGGCTTGTATACATTTGATTTAATCATATTATATTTATATTCCAAACTTTACATATTCCTCTAAATATAGAGCCTTAATTTTTTTAATTGCCTCGATTGTATAATAAAGTTTTGTATTGTCTTTTTCATCGTTAATATATCCGTTATTTTTTATCAGTCGTTTTGCTTGTAAGTCTGCAATAAAGAGTGAAACAAGTTTTTGTATACGGCATTTGCTTTTAATGCGTGTTTTAAAAGATTTATTGATCAAGTAATTAGCACCTGAACATGTCGGGCAAATTGGGTATATATAACAATTACTGAAACAATCATCGTCAATAAATTTTTCATTATCTGAAAAGTCAGTTTGCATAATGGCATTTAGTTCGTTCTCAGTAAATGTCATTGGTGTAATAAAAGAACAAGGATATTTTTTACCATCAATATCAAAAAAAGGTGTTCCTGTACCAATACCACACCACTTTTTACGTTCTTTGTTTCCTGTTTCGCAAATATTTATTTCTTTATCAAACAACATGCATGGTATTAAATCATCATGTTCAACATAATAATCAACAAGCATTTTTAATTGCGGAATAAGCAATTTAATGTATTCATCTTTATTCCAATCAAAATTACCTTCCGCAAGATTTACTCCTTCAATTTCTTTAATACCCAATGAATGAAGATATACAATATTATCTGCTAAATTTGGTAAAGAATATTCAGAAACAGTCATTTTAACACCTTGTTCAGGATAATTCTGTAAGAAAAAATCAACATCTATACTGTCAAATGAATTTGATCGATTCTTGTCATGTGTTTCTTTCCTTCCATCAAGACTCAAAGCAAGCTGAAAACAATCTAAGTGTTCAATAAACCATTGTTTCAATTCTGCTGTCAACAATGTACCGTTTGTGGTAGCAAAGAAAATATAGGGAATTTCAGGTCGTATTTTGTAAACATAAGAAAAAATTTCTTTTATCAGCGTGAATTCCAAAAGTGGTTCGCCGCCGATAAAATCAATCTCTACTTTGTCTGCATAATCAGGAACGTGAGTGAAAATCCAATCAACTACCTTTTGAGCTGTTTCAAAAGTCATTTTTCCACCACATCTGTTCTTTTGATAGCAATAGATACACGATAAGTTACACTTATGGGTCAAACACACACATGGGGAAAAATTCAGTTCGGAAGATGGCATCTGATAAAGTCCTATTTTTAACGGCCTTTTTTCCCGCTTTTGCCTCCACCTTTACAGCTATGAAGACAACCGCCTTTACACGCGCCCATACAAGTAACGCACTTAGCTAATGATGGCGTTATCAGATTATAATCCACCGTTATTTCTGCTTTTTTAGGTTGCAAAGCTATCAATGAGATAATGATGCTTTCAGCCAACACGTCTTTCATAAAACACTCCTTTGCTTTTAAAGTCAAAGCAACTATGAAATTATGCCAAACCCATCATCAATATCAGATTTGACTATTTTTACCAGCTTCTTAAATATGAAATCTTTGTTCGCTTGCCAATTGAATTTGCCCGTTGCTTCACTTGGCGATATTGAATAGCAAAAGGCATTTGCAGGCATTCCGTTAAAAAATGATTGCACAGAGTAGGTGCCTTCATTTTTTATAAATATCATTATTTCATAATCACTCCCTTTACTTGAGTATGTCTCTTTATAAACCAATTTTCTTTCCATATTATTCCTCCAATAATTCATCCTACTCATTAGAATACAATACCGCAAACAAAAAGTCAAGAGCCTTTAGCGATTTTTTATAAATTTGGGCTTCCCCAAATGTCGCATAACGTTCCGGCTGTTTACGACGTTTTTGTTGCCCGATAAAGGAAACCGTAGGTTTCCAGGGCAACAAAAATGTGCTGGAGTGAGGCGTGGGAGCGCAGCGACCTAGCCG